>JAITPP010000128.1 GCA_031289385.1 Prevotellaceae bacterium
TTTCGTTTCCATTTTTTCGTCATTTTAATTTGTTAAACATAATTTTTTGATACTTTTAATCGTATCGTTTACTCAATAGATGCGTTTGCATAATAAATTCCATAATTTTTTAAAAAATATTTTTGGTATCAGGTATTCCGTAGTTCAGTATTCAGTAGTTCGTAATTTTTATTTCGTAATTCGTAATTGATTTTTTTACCACAAAGTTTTTTACAAAGAACACAAAGGTTTTTTTCTATTTTGCAAAATCGTAATTCGTAATTTCGTAATTCGTAATTGATTTTTTACGATTTAACTTTTTTTAACTTTGCATTTAAAAAATTACATCTACATTTGCATATCGAAAAACGATAAATAAATATTGAAACACAAAATTTATATATTAATAAACAGAAACTAAAATATGATTAAAATAAAAATAAAATATTATAATCATATTGTTGTTGAGTTAATTCGACAAGAAAAATTTAATTATAATTTATAATGATGATGAAAAAAATTACTTTTATTATTGCAATTGCGCTGATGGTAACCGCTTGCAATTCGAAAAAAAACCCGCTTGGCTCGGGAATTGATGTTACCAATCTTGATACTGCTACCGCTCCCGGAATTGATTTTTATCAATATGCCTGTGGCGGGTGGATGCAAAAAAATCCGCTTACGGGCGAATATTCTATTTTCGGCACGGCTGATAAATTGAGCGAAAACAATAAAAAGCAACTTAACGACTTGATTACTGAAATCGCCTCTGCAAAACACGAAAACGGAAAAATCGAACAAAAAATCGGCGATATTTACAACATGGCAATGGACAGCACTAAACTAAATGCCGATGGATATTCGCCCATTGTGAACGATTTGAACAAAATTGCCGCCATAAAAAGCAAATCCGAACTTTTGTCGCTTATTCCCGAATTAATGCTCAACGGAGTTAGCGCATATTTCGTCACTTTTGTTGATGCCGATGCGATGAACAGTTCAATGAATATTTTGCAGTTTTATCAAGGCGGAATTAGTTTGGGACAACGCGATTATTATTTGGATAAAGATGAAAACACCACCCAAATACGCGAAAAATACAAACAACACGTAGTAAAAATGTTTGAACTTACAGGATTTTCGCACCAACAGGCTCAGAAAAATATGGAAGCCGTAATGAAAATCGAAACCCGACTGGCTACCGCCGCTTACGATAACGTAAAACTGCGCGACCCGTATGCAAATTACAATAAAATTTCGTTTGACGAACTTAAAACACTTGCATCGGAAATAGATTGGGACGCAGTTATTAACACATTAAATCTGAAAGATATAAAAGAAGTAAACGTTTCGCAACGAGAAGCACTTGTCGAAGCAAACAATATAATTGCAAACGAGCCGCTGGAAAACAACATCGCTTATCTGCAATGGAAACTTATTGATGCCGCTGCAACATGTTTAAGCGATGAATTTTACGCACAGAATTTTGACTTTTACGAAAAAACATTATCGGGAAAAGAAGAACAACAACCGCGTTGGAAACGTGCCGTAAATGCAGTAAACGGCATATTGGGCGAGGCTGTCGGACAAATGTATGTGAAAAAATATTTTCCTCCCGAAGCCAAAGAACGCATGCTGAAACTTGTTCATAATTTGCAAAATACTTTGGGCGAAAGAATAAAAGCATTAGAATGGATGAGCGACAGCACAAAAACCAAAGCACTTGAAAAACTAAACGCATTTTATATAAAAATAGGATATCCCGACAAATGGCGCGATTATTCAAAACTTGAAATAAAAAACGATTCATATTACGAAAACATAAAAAGAGCAACACAATTTGAATATGATTTTATGTTTGCCAAAGCAGGAAAACCTGTTGATAAAGACGAATGGGGAATGACACCCCAAACGGTAAACGCATACTATAATCCTTCGACAAACGAAATCTGCTTTCCCGCAGGCATTTTACAATATCCGTTTTTTGATATGAGTGCTGACGATGCCTTCAATTACGGCGCAATAGGCGTAGTGATAGGACACGAAATGACACACGGATTTGACGATCAAGGACGACAATTCGACAAAGACGGAAACCTCAAAGATTGGTGGACAGCCGAAGATGCACAACGATTTGAAGAACGCGCAAAAGTTTTGTCTGATTATTACGATTCGATATACGTTGCACCCGACGTTCACGCCAATGGACGATTTACCTTAGGCGAAAATATTGCCGATTACGGCGGCTTACGCATAGCCCATCAGGCATACAAATTAGCAACAAAAGACAGTCCGCTTGCCGATATTGACGGATTTACTCCCGATCAACGATTTTTCTTGGCTTACGCAAACGTTTGGGCAGGAAATATCAGACATGAAGGAATATTAATGCTCACAAAAATAGACCCGCACTCACTCGGAAAATGGAGAGTAAACGGACAAATGCCTCATTTTCAATTGTGGTACGACACCTTCAATATATCAGAAGATGCACCAATGGCACTACCACTTGAAAAACGAGCATCTATATGGTAAAAATTTGATTTAGGTTAAATAATTTTCTCCGTGTTCTTCGTAATTTATTTGCGAAAAACATGGGGAATTTTTTTTGTATCTGCTCATTTATTGTTACTTTTCTCATATTATATTTTACGCGGCATATTTTGTGTAAAAGTGCTATCTCATTTTTATTTGTGGGCTTTTTGTTCTCCCACAAATACACTAAGGGCACAAAGAATTTTTATAAAATATTTAAAATAAATATTTTCTTTGTGAACTTCGTGTCTTTATGGGATATTAATGCCAAGCCTCTATCAAATATCTTCTAATATCCATTTAAATCCCATGATTAATTTAACCATCTCATTATTTTTTGCAAAGATATAATCTTTTTAAAATTACTAATTTTTCTTAATTATTTTGATAACGATTTAACTATGAAAATTTTGCTATTATCAGAAAAATTGTATTGAACCTGCTCAAAAAAAGGCGCAGGCAAATAATCTTTACACTCAAAAAGACTCAAAGTTGCTTAGAACAAGGATTTTTTAATCGATTTACTCAAAATTTAAATTCGTTACCCCCTGCACTTACGACTTACAACTTATGACTTACGACTTTTTTTATTATCTTTGTGCAAAATTCGAGATAAAAACAGATGAATAACATTCGTAATTTCTGCATAATAGCACATATCGATCATGGAAAAAGCACTCTTGCCGATCGATTGTTGCAGGCTACACACACATTGGCTGAGCGCGATTTTCAAGATCAAGTTCTTGATGATATGGATTTGGAACGCGAAAAAGGCATTACCATAAAAAGTCATGCAATACAAATGGAATATGAAGCCGACGGCGAAAAATATATACTAAATCTTATTGACACCCCCGGGCACGTAGATTTTTCTTACGAAGTGTCGCGAGCAATAGCCTCGTGCGAAGGCGCGTTGCTTGTTGTCGATTCTACGCAAGGCATTCAGGCGCAGACAATATCAAATCTTTATCTGGCGCTCGAAAACGATTTGGAAGTAATTCCAATACTCAACAAAATTGATATGGCTGCCGCAATGATTGATGAAGTAAGCGATCAAATTGTTGATTTATTGGGATGTAAACGCGAAGATATAATTCTTGCCAGCGGACGAACAGGCGAAGGCGTACCTCTAATTTTTGAAGCAATTGTAAGCAAAATAAAACCACCGAAAGGCGATGCTAAAGCACCTCTGCAAGCATTAATTTTCGATTCTATTTTCAATTCATTTCGCGGAATAATTGCATATTTCAAAGTAAAAAACGGAACTATACGAAAAGGCGATAAAGTTAAATTTTTTGCAACAGATAAAGAATATCAAGCCGACGAAGTGGGAGTTCTTAAAATGTCGCTGCAACCGCGTACCGAAATCTGCGCAGGCGATGTAGGCTATATAATTTCGGGAATAAAAACCACAACCGAAGTAAAAGTGGGCGATACAATTACTCATGTCGATAACCCTTGCGACAAGCGAATTGACGGATTTGAAGATGTTAAACCAATGCTGTTTGCAGGAGTTTATCCAGTATCAACCGACGAATACGAAGAACTGCGCTCGTCGATGGAAAAACTGAGACTTAACGATGCCTCGCTAACGTTTGAGCCCGAATCGTCGATGGCTTTGGGATTTGGTTTTCGCTGCGGATTTTTGGGACTTTTGCATCTCGAAATTATTCAGGAAAGGCTTTATCGCGAATTTGACATGGATGTAATTACGACCGTGCCAAACGTATCGTTTGATGTTTATACAACCGGCGGCGACAAAATTGTTGTGCATAATCCTTCGGGATTGCCCGTTCCTACACTCATCGACCGCATTGAAGAGCCTTACATAATAGCGCAAATAATTACAAAAAGCGAATATCTCGGAGCGGTTGTAAAATTATGCCTTGACAGGCGGGGAACATTGAAAAATCAATCATTTTTGACTACCGACCGTGTAGAACTTACATTTGATATGCCGCTTTCCGAAATTGTTTTCGATTTTTACGATAAACTTAAAAGCATTTCGCGAGGATACGCTTCGTTCGATTATTCGCTTACCGATTATCGCTTAGCCGATTTGGCAAAACTTGATATTTTGCTGAACGGTGAGCAGGTTGATGCCTTGTCAAGCCTCACACATCGCAGTCATTCGTATGATTTTGGCAGAAAAATGTGCGAAAAACTCAAAGAACTTATACCGCGTCAGCAATTTGATATAGCAATTCAGGCGGCTATAGGCGCAAAAATAATTGCACGCGAAACCGTAAAAGCCGTGCGCAAAGATGTTACAGCAAAATGTTACGGCGGCGACATTACCCGCAAACGCAAACTGCTTGAAAAACAAAAGAAAGGAAAAAAACGTATGCGACAAATAGGAAATGTAGAAGTTCCGCAGGAAGCGTTTTTAGCAGTTTTAAGAATGGAATAAAAAACGGTAATGTCATAAAAAGTACGAATTACATATTTACATAAGTACCGATTTTGTAATAATACGTTTCAAAATATGATATAATTAACTACCAAAAAAAATCAATAAAATGCGTGATATTGGTAAAACTTGTTTAATTTTGTAATCAAATATAAATAAATTATTAAATTAAAATTTTAAAATAATGAAAAAAATTATCGCATTAACGCTTGCAGTTGTTTTGTCGCTTAACACTGCGCTTAGAGCCGACGAAGGTATGTGGCTTTTGCCTTTACTTCAAAAAATAGGTTTTCCCGAAATGCAAAAACTTGGCGTAAGGCTTACTGCCGAACAAATTTACAGTATCAATAATTCGAGTTTGAAAGATGCTATTGTTATTTTTGGCGGCGGCTGCACAGGCGAACTCGTTTCGGAACAAGGTTTAATTCTCACAAATCATCATTGCGGATATGGCGCAATACAGCAGCACAGCTCGGTTGAACATGATTATCTGAAAGATGGTTTTTGGGCAATGTCGCACGAGCAGGAGTTGGCTACGCCCGGATTGGCAGTGTATTTTCTCGAAAGTTTTGAAGATGTTACCGATTCCATAAATGCAGCAACAGCAGGCATTGACGACGAAAACGAACGTCAAACCGCAATTCGCAAAAAAACCGCAGAACTGACAGCAAAATATCAAGGACTAAAAGGTATTCGCTCAACGGTTTCGAGTTTTTATGCAGGCAATGTTTTTTATCTTATAGTTTACAAAATTTACAACGATGTACGTATGGTAGGCGCACCGCCGTCGTCGATAGGAAAGTTTGGCGGCGATACCGATAATTGGATGTGGCCTCGGCACACAGGCGATTTTTCGATGTTTCGCGTGTACGCCGATAAAGATGGAAATCCCGCAGAATATTCGCCCGACAATGTTCCGTATAAACCAAAACAACACCTGAAAGTTTCGATTAAAGGCGTAGAAAAAAGCGACTTTACAATGATAATGGGATATCCGGGGCGAACACAACGTTATATGACTTCGTGGGAACTCGACGAGCGTATGAATATCAGCAACGCTTACAGAATACATATTCGCGGCATTCGTTTGGATTTGATGAAAAATGACATGGAAGCCGACAGAAAAGTACGCATACAATACGCATCAAAACATGCCGGAGTAAGCAATTATTGGAAAAATGCGATTGGAATGAACAAAGCGTTGCAACATTTGAAAATTTACGAAAAAAAACAACAGCAAGAAAACGATTTTACCGCTTGGTTAAACGCAAATGATGCCAGAAAACAAAAATACGGCGATGCCCTAAATTTAATACAAACATCAATTTCCAACAGAACCGAGATTACGAAAAATTCGATGTATTATAACGAAGCTATCGCAGGCAGCGAAATCGTTGCAAACGCCTTAACAGTAAACTCATATCTTAACGCAATAAAACAACAGGAAGATGGCGAGAAGAAAGCCGAAATGCTTGCCAACTTAAAAGAAAGTGAAGAATCGTTTTTCAAAGATTATAACAAACCCACAGATATAAAAATCACAAAAGCCCTCTTCAAAGATTTTATCGAAAACGTAGATGCCCAATATAGCCTCGACGTATTTGCGCAAATCGACAGCCTGTATGACGGCGACGTAGATAAATTTGTAGATGCTATGTTTGCAGCATCAATATTTTGCGATAAGGAAAAAATGGATAACTTTCTCGAAAATCCCGACGAAGAAATATTAAACGCCGATTTAGCAAGTCAAATATACACTTCGTTTATAAAAATTTCTGCGGGACTACGTACATCCTTATTGCAAAGCAACGCATCGTACAACAAAGGACGCCGCCTGTACGAAAACGGACTTATAGAAAAAAACGCAGGCACAAAAGCAATGTATCCCGATGCCAACAGTACAATGCGACTTACATACGGAACGGTGCAGGATTATTATCCCGCCGATGCCGTTCATTATGATTATATTACAACACTCGAAGGCGTGATGCAGAAAGAAGACCCCGACAATCTCTTTGAATTTGAAGTTCCGCAACGCCTGAAAGATTTGCACAACGCCAAAGATTACGGCAGATATGCAATGAAAAACGGAAAACTGCCGATAGCCTTTCTTTCGACAAACGATATTACCGGTGGAAATTCGGGAAGTCCGATAATGAATGCACGCGGCGAACTTATCGGTTTGGCATTCGACGGCAACTGGGAAGCATTAAGCGGCGATATTTACTTTTATCCCGAACTGCAACGCTGCATAAATGTTGATATACGATACGTTTTGTTTATAATCGACAAATACGCAGGCGCAAAACACCTTGTTGATGAAATGACGATAGTAAAATAGTTTATCAAGTTATAAAGTTTGTAAAGTTTATCAAGTTATAAAGTTTGTAAAGTTTATCAAGTTATAAAGTTTATAAAGTTTATAAAGTTTATCAAGTTATCAAGTTTATCAAGTTATAAAGATAAAAGCGGAGATGCTATGCGTTTCTGCTTTTTTTATTTGCAATATTTTTCACTCCATTTCACGGATCTACATCAATTAAAACGATAACGCTTTTAAATTGTTGCTGCAACTGAACTTGCGAAATACATTGCTGCAATATTTTTTTTGTTTGAGCGAGCGATGTTTTTTGCTCTATTTTCAGCAAAATTGTGCTTATAAATTTATTTTGAATTTTATTAATTGCCGGATATTCGGGACCAAGAACATTGTTGCCGAAAAACTTGCGCATACTGTCGGCTATGGCGTGAGCGGCGTTGTTCAGAATATCCTGATTGTAATGTTTTAATGTGATATTTATCAATCGGTAGAACGGGGGATAGCAAAAATTTTTACGCTCGGTAATTTCGCGTGCAAAGAAATTTTCATAATTATCATCAACCACATCTCGTATTATTTTATTTTCGGGATTATATGTTTGAATAAAAACACGTCCGTTTTTTTTGCGGCGTCCTGCTCTGCCGCCAACCTGCATCATAAGTTGGAACGCGCGTTCGTGCGCTCTGAAATCCGAAAAATTCAACATATTATCGGCATTCAAAATTCCAACTATTCGCACATTGCCGAAATCCAAACCTTTACTTACCATTTGCGTACCAACCAAAATATCGGTGTCGTGATTTTCAAATTCGGAAATTGTGCGAATATAAGCATTGCGCGTTCGCAGCGAATCGGTATCAAATATGGCTGTACGGACTTTCGGAAAAATAATTTTCAGTTCGTCATTTATTTTTTCTGTTCCCACGCCTTTTTTGTTTAATTTTTCGCTGCCGCAATTTGTGCATTTTTCGTGCAAATTTTCGGAATATCCGCAATAATGACAACGTAAATTATTTGTGTTTTTATGATAAGTTAAACTCACGTTACAATGTTTACAATGAGGAATTTCGCCACAATCTTCGCATTGCAGATATGGTGCAAATCCTCTGCGATTTTGAAACAAAATAATTTGTTCGTTATTCTTCAACGATTCGAACATTGCATCAAGCAAAATTGCTGTAAAATGCCCGTTCATTTGATTTTTTTTATACGCGGTTATAATATTTACAGTTTCTACTTTTGGCGGCATCGCATCGCCAAAACGCTCTGAAAGCCGCGCCAATCCGTATTTTCCTCGCAGTGCATTATAATAACTTTCTATTGACGGCGTTGCGCTTCCGAGAATAGTTTTTGCGCCATGTATTTGTGCAAGAAAAATTGCGGAATCTCTGGCATTGTAAAAAGGCACAACATCGTGTTGTTTGTACGATGCATCGTGTTCTTCATCAACAATTATCAAGCCTAAATTTGAAAATGGCAAAAACATTGCCGAACGCGCTCCTATTACGATTGAATACTGTTGTTGCAGCAATTTATTTCCAATAATATTGTTGTAAACTTCAACGCGCTCGTTTTCGCTGTATTTTGAATGAAAAACGCCGACTTTGTTTCCAAAAACTTTTTGCAATCGCGTAAGCAGTTGTTGTGTGAGAGCAATTTCGGGCAACAGATAAAGCACTTGTTTGCCTTGCTGTAATTGCGTTTCAATTAATTTAAAATATACTTCCGTTTTTCCCGATGATGTTACTCCGTGCAACAAAACCGTATTTTTTGTTTCAAAATTTTTGTTGATTTCGTTCAATGCTGTTTCTTGCGCATCGCTTAATTCGTAAGGCTTGTGAGTGTTTATGTTTTCTGTTGAAAGTCGTCCGATTTGTTGATTTTCTGTTTCAAAAATTTGCTTTTTTATACATTCATTTAAAGCCGCAGCGCTTGTTTGAGTGTTGTTTAATAATTGTTTTTTTTGTATTTTCGGGGGATTGATAAAGTCAATATTTTCACACAACGACAAATAATAAATCAATAATTTTTCTTGTATTTTTGCTTTTTTCAGAGAATTTATTTTTTCATTAAGTTCTGTTTCGTTTTTTATTGTTTTGCTAAGTTTTACAAAGGTTTCAAGGCGCGGTTTGTATTTCGATTCTATATTTTCGTCTATACAAATTATGCCTTTTTCGAGCATATTTTTTAAGGTTGTAATTATCGTTTTTTTTCGTGATTTTTTTATCAAATCCTGCAATGTAATTGTTTTGTTTTCTTCAATAATTGAATACAATTCGGCTTCGCGTTCGGTTATGTCAAATTCATTATCGCACAAATTTGATAGCGAAATATGCGTTTTGCTTTGCAGCCTCAATCCGTTTGGCAGTGCGGCAGCCATAACTTCGCCGACAGTACACATATAGTATTCGGCAATCCATTTCCAAAAATCAAGTTGATATTTGTTTACAACAATATTCTTATCAATTATCGAAATTATAGGTTTTACAATGTATGGCTTGGGCTCGTCGTCATATAATTTTTGCACAATTGCCGAATACATTTTATTTTTCACCAAAGCAACAACGCTGCAACCAACAGTAATATCGGAAATTAACTCGTCGGGAACAGAATATGTGAGAGTTTGTTGTGGTAAAAACAGCGGCAAAATTAAATCGGCATACATACTTTTTACAATTAATTTTAATTATTATCAGATTTTAATTTTAAAATTTTTTCTGCAACTTTTTCCATCAGCCATTTTGGAGTAGATGTTGCACCGCACACTCCAACGCTTTGTGCATCAATAAACCACAGCGACATTAAATCGTTTTCATCTTCAACCATGTAAGTATTTTCGTTCACATTTTTGCAAGCATCGTATAAAATTTTTCCGTTTGAACTTTGTTTTCCGCTAACAAAAATTACGACATCGTGATTTCTTGAAAACATTTCCAAATGCGGTTTTCGGCTCGATACCTGTCCGCAAATTGTGTTGTGCGATTCAAAAACAAAATTATTATTTTTATTTGTTTCTATCATTTTATTTTTAATAATTTCGTTTATTTCGTTAAATTTTTCTATGCTTTTTGTTGTTTGCGCAAATAACGAAACAGGACGCGAAAAGTCAATAAATTCAATGTCTTTCTCGGTTTCAACAACAATTGCATTTCCGTTTGTTTGTCCAATTAAACCGTTTACTTCGGCATGATTTTTTTTGCCGAAAATTACTATTTGTCCGTTTATTTTTTTTATTTTTTCATAATTATTTTTTATCCGTTCCTGCAATTTCAGCACCACAGGGCAAGTGCAATCTACAATTGAAATTTGATTTTGTTTTGCCGCGCTGTAAGTCGAAGGCGGCTCGCCGTGTGCGCGAATTAAAAGTTTTTCGCCTTTTATTTTAAATAATTCGTTGTGATTTATGCTTTTCAAACCGCGCAATTCAAGCCGTTTAACTTCAATGTTATTGTGTACAATTTCGCCAAGCGAATATAAATTATTTTGAGTATCCAATTCATTTTCCGCCTTTTCGATAGCACGAATCACGCCGTAACAAAATCCCGATTTATCATCAATTTCAACTAACATAATTTTTTTGAATTATTCGATTACCGAGTTAAAAATTTTTTCAAACCATTGCATTTGTTCTTCAATACTGATGTGGCTGTTATCAAGAATTATGGCATCGTCGGCTTTTTTCAATGGGCTTGTATCGCGGTGTGTATCAATATAATCGCGTTCGCAAATGTTTTTTTCGATTTCTTCGAAAGTAACATTATTATCTTTTTCCAACAGTTCGTTGTATCTGCGCATGGCTCTGATTTTGGGCTCGGCAGTCATAAAAATTTTAAGTTCTGCATTAGGAAAAACCACAGTTCCTATATCTCTGCCATCCATTACAATTCCTTTGTTTTTGCCCATTTCTTGTTGCAGAGCAACCAATTGCGTCCGCACCTCAGGTATTGCACTTATTGCGCTAACATGATTGGAAATTTCAACTTTGCGAATTTTATCTTCAACATTTTCGCCGTTCAAAAAAGTTTCGCTTTTTCCGGTATTAGTGTTAAAAATAAAGTTTATTTTCATATTTGTTAAATTTTCAATAATTTTATCAACATTTAATTCACAATCTTTAATAAGATTTTTTTCAATGCAATACAATGTTACGGCTCTATACATCGCCCCTGTGTCAACGTAGATATAGCTTAGTTTTTGCGCTATCTGCTTTGCAAAAGAGCTCTTTCCGGTTGACGAAAATCCATCGATTGCAACTATAATTTTTTCGTTTTTCATCACTGTTAATAATTCTAAACGACAAAATTAAGTAAAAGATTTTGTCAAAAAAAATTGTAATTATGAACAAAAAAAAATAACTTCGCAGCAAATTTCAAGTCAATTATGAAAATTTTAGTAGTAGATGATGAACGCAGTATTTGCAGAGTAATGAAAGAAATCCTTGAATATGAGGGATATGAAGTGTTGTTAGCCGAAAATGGCAAGCAGGCACTTGGCTTTATCAATGAAAATACTAATATCGACTTGGTTTTTTGTGATATAAAAATGTCGGGAATGGACGGAATTGAAGTTTTGGAAAAATCACAAGAAATCAACTGTGACTTGCCTTTTGTTATGATTTCGGGACACGCAGATATAGAAACAGCGGTTGAATGTATAAAAAAAGGAGCTTATGATTTTCTCGAAAAACCATTGGATTTAAATCGAATACTGATAGCCGTACGCAATGCAACCGATAAAACTACATTGCTGAAAGAAACAAAAAAACTTCGTAAAAAAATATTTAAAACAAGCGATATTATCGGTGATTCGCCGACTATCAAAAAAATAAAAGAAATGATTGACCGCGTTGCTCAAACCGAAGCCAGAGTTTTAATTACAGGTTCTAACGGAACAGGAAAAGAACTTGTGGCACGTTGGCTTCACGAAAAAAGTTTGCGAGCATCAGCACCTTTTATTGAAGTAAATTGCGCAGCCATTCCGTCCGAACTTATCGAAAGTGAATTGTTCGGACACGAAAAAGGTTCATTTACATCTGCAATAAAGCAACACAAAGGAAAGTTTGAACAAGCCGAAGGAGGAACAATTTTTCTTGACGAAATAGGCGATATGAGCCTTTCGGCGCAGGCAAAAGTGTTGCGAGTGTTGCAGGAAAATAAAATTTCGCGCGTAGGCGGCGATAAATCTATTGATGTTAATGTAAGAATATTTGCGGCAACAAACAAAAATCTTCATGAAGAAATAGCAAACGGAAATTTCAGAGAAGACCTTTACCATCGTCTAAGCGTAATAATTATGCACGTTCCGCCGCTTAGCGAACGCACCGAAGATATTCCGCTGCTTACAAATCATTTTATAGATTTAATTTGCACCGAACAAAATTTGCCTAAGCCCGAAATAGAAAAAGAAGCAATTGCTGAACTTCAACAACTTCCTTGGACGGGAAATGTTCGCGAATTTCGCAATGTTATAGAACGATTAATAATATTATGTAATAAAAAAGTAACGGCAAATGATGTAAAAATATTTGCCATGCCATTAACATAAAACATAAAGCAATGATACAGAACAAACTTAAATCATTAGTACTCAGCAATCGCCGGTTAATAATACCAACCATTGGCGCTTTCTTAGTTAATCAGCAAGGGGTAATAACTTTTTCGTCGTTTTTGAAATACGATGATGGTTTGCTTACAAAATTGTTGTGCGAACAAGAAAATCTTTCGGAAGACGATGCAAAACACATAATAACAGGTTTTGCACACGAAGTATTGGACGTAATAAACAACGGCAATAGGTTTTCGATTCCCAACTTCGGTTATTTCGCTGCCGACAATCACAGTAACGTTACGTTTACTGTTGAAAATGCGGCGGCAGAACCGATAAATCCAAATCCATACATCCCGCCGGTTGTAGAAACACCTGTTTTTACAAATACCGAAGAACCTCAAAATTTCTTTAATACGCCGTTTACGGAAAATCCTATTTTTAATACAAATCAAAATAATGATTTTAGTTTTCCAAACAATGATGTAAACACACGTAACACCGTACAAAAAGAAAAAAAGAGCAAGGCAGGATATTGGATTTTGACGATAATATTGGTAATAATCGCAGTATTATTGTTGTTGTATCTTTTCAGCAACGACTTCAAAAAAACAGTAAATTCGCTGTTTAGCGACAAGCCAAGAACAGAAATTGTTAAAGACACAGTAACAAACACAACTCCGCCGGTGGTTGATACCGCAACAGTTGTACAAGATACGACAGTTGTTACACAACAACAACCTGAAAGAACACAAACATCAGGAACTGTTGCATCAAGCACGCTCAACGGTAAATATCAGGTTATTGCAGGTTGCTATCTCGAAAGAGACATAGCCGACAAATTTGTGCGCGAACTTAAAGAAAAAGGTTACGAAGCACGAATTCCCGATCATTTATCAGGAGAATGGATAGTTGTAATTGTATATGAAAGCGATGACGAAAACGACGCCACAAGAGTAAAAGATCAATTTGTTGCAGCCGGTTACGATGACGCATATATCAGAAGACGAAGCGGCGGAATAGTTTCATCGTCGTCATCAAGCACGTCTTCATCAAACGTATCGTCGAGCGCACAATCTGCATCATATCCTGTTACAACAAGCAAGCTGAGAAGTAAATATCAAACCGTTGTAGGATGTTTTCTTGAAGCATCAAATGCCCAAAAATGTTTCAACGAAGCGAAAAGCAAAGGGCTTGATGCAAGAATATCAGAACAGAAAGGCGAATGGACTCTCGTAGTTGTGTGCGAAACCAATGACTTGAACGAAGCCGAAAGAGTAAAAGAACAGTGCGTATCGGCAGGTTACAGCGATGCTTGGATTAGGGGACAATAACGAAAAAATAATATCACATCCTGAATTTGGAACTCTTACGTTTCGCAAACGCAAAGGTTTGCGAAACGTAAGAATTAGTGTAAATTCGGCGCACGAAGTAAATGTAACGCTGCCCTACAACGTATCATACGACGAGGCGAATAAATTTGTTATTGAAAAATCAAATTGGATTAGAAAAGTACAAAAACAAATAAGCGAAGTAAAACCAACCTTTTTTGACGAAAACACACAATTCTCGACACGTTCGTATAAATTAAAATTATTGCGCCACAACGAAAAACATGTTCGCCGAGTAATAACCAATGATGGATTTCTGATAATTTATTTTCCGCAGGATGCCGATATAAATTCGCCTAAACTGCAAAATATTTTTCACAGATGTATTTTGGATGCCTTATATGTTGAAGCAAAACAATATCTGCCGCAACGGCTTGAATTTTTGGCAAATAAATACAATTTCAAATATAATCAGGTGCGAATAAAAAACAATTTAACCAATTTAGGAAGTTGCAGTTATCAGAACAACATCAATCTGAATTTACATATAATGCGCCTTTCCGACGAACTTATAGATTATGTAATTTTACACGAATTATGCCATACCGTTGAGAAAAATCACGGCGCAGGATTTTGGAAATTACTCGACAGCGTAACCAACAACAACGCACGCAAACTGTCACAACAAGCAAAAAAAATAAATACTAAGGTAATTTGAAATAGTCGTAAGTCGTAAGTCGTAAGTTGTAAGTCGGTTGTTCTTTTTTTTGGTTGAAAAAAATCTTTCTATCTTTATAAACTTCTTAATTCGGTAATGTTGCAAATTGGTTTATTTAAAAGAAAAAACGCTTATTATAAAACATTTCTTTTCCCATATCAGACACATACAACATAATCCGTCTTCCATAAACCAATTTTAACCCTCAAAAAATCCTATAAAAACACCCGCGCATTTTCCAAAGCAGGATGTTTTTTATCTTTTTCGGAAAGTATAATATCTTTTTCGGGAATTTTCCAATTGATATTTATTGTTTTGTCGTTCCAGATTATTGCGCCTTCGTTTGCGGGCGAATAATAATTATCACATCTGTATTGAAAAACGGCATCGTTGCTTAACACTACAAAACCGTGCGCAAAGCCTCGCGGAATAAATAATTGCAAATGATTTTCGCCTGTGAGTTCAACCGCTGCATATCGTCCGAAAGTAGGCGAATTTTTGCGAATATCAACGGCTACATCTAAAACTCTGCCGCTGATTACACGCACAAGTTTTGCCTGTGTAAACGGCGGCAATTGATAATGCAATCCGCGCAAAACGCCATACGCCGATTTCGATTCGTTGTCTTGTACAAATGTTGTTTTACAAACATTTTCTTCAAATTCTTTTTGCACAAAACTCTCGAAAAAATATCCGCGTGCATCTTCAAATATTTTAGGTTTTATGACAACTACATCTTTTATTTCGGTTTGTATAAATTTCATTATTTTTTATGTGTCGATTCGTTTGCAATTTTCAGTAAATATTGTCCGTATTGATTTTTAAGCATGGGTTGCGCTGCTTCCGTTAATTTTTCTTTTGTAATCCAGCCGTTGTTATATGCAATTCCTTCGAGGCAGGCAATTTTTAATCCTTGTCGTTTTTCAAGAACTTCAACAAAAATCGAGGCATCGGCAAGCGAATCGTGTGTTCCCGTGTCGAGCCAAGCAAAACCTCTTCCTAACAGTTGAACTTTTAAATCATCATTTTTCAAAAATTTCTGATTTACCGTTGTTATTTCTAATTCGCCGCGAGCCGATGGTTTCACGTTTTTTGCGATTTCAACAACGCTGTTCGGATAAAAATATAAACCAACCACAGCATAATTTGATTTGGGATTTTGCGGTTTTTCTTCAATACTTATCACCTTGCCTGTTTCGTCAAAATCAACCACGCCGTAGCGTTCGGGGTCGTCAACATAATATCCGAAAACCGTTGCCTTTTTTTCTTGTTCGGCGGTTTGCACAGCATTTTTCAACATTGCCGAAAATCCTGCGCCTTGAAAAATATTATCGCCTAAAACCAAGCAAGCGCAATCGTCGCCAATAAATTTTTCGCCAATAATGAACGCTTGCGCCAATCCATCGGGCGAAGGCTGTTCGGCATATTCAAAATTCACGCCGTAATCAGAGCCATCGCCGAGCAATCGCTTAAACGCCGGCAAATCCTGAGGCGTTGATATTATTAATATTTCGCGTATTCCGGCAAGCATCAAAACCGAAATAGGATAATAAATCATTGGCTTGTCGTATATCGGCAGCATTTGTTTTGATACACCTTTTGTTATCGGATACAAGCGAGTACCCGAGCCGCCTGCTAAAACAATTCCTTTCATTTTCGTATTTAATTTAAGTAATAAACTATTGTATAGGGTGCAAATATACAAACTCTAAAAATAATTAGCAACTGCAAGCAAATAAAATTTTGCAAAAATACGGCAAACAGAATCAAAAAATAATTCAAAAAATAATTGAAAATATTTTAAAAATGAGTAAAAATGTTTGCTACTTACAAACTTTTATTTATCTTTGTGCTGTCTTTGAACGTGGGTTGGACGCCACATAAGTTCTTAAATTTATGGAACGATTTAAAAAAGCAATTTTAGAAATTGCAAAAAAGAATCCTGATGGATTCACGGTTGACCTTACAACCTTAAAAAAGGTTACAGGCGGAATATCAGTCGCATACCTCGAAACACAAAACTGTTTTGGCGTAGAAGGCTTAGAAAAAGTTCTTAAACATGCTGTAATGCACGAAAAAAAAGTCGGTGGGTGGAAAGACGATGACAACGGATATTTTTATTTCGATTCTGTCAAAATCTTTACAAACCTTGATGAGGCAATGAAATTCGGACGCAAGAATGAACAAATTGCAATTTTCGATATTACAAATTTGAGGCTTATAAAACTGTAAATTTTGGGGCGGATTTCCGCATCGCCCCTTTTGAAAAATAAATAATAAACATTATGACAAAATTTGAAACTCTGCCTTTAAGCGCAGAAAAAAAGAAAAGACTTGCAACATTTGCAACGATGTACAAAAAAAATGCACATATAAATATTGATGTTGTTTCATTTAGCGATAACAGATTAATTGTACGTGCAGAACAAAAAAAC
>JAITPP010000260.1 GCA_031289385.1 Prevotellaceae bacterium
TACTCAAGTTTCGCGAGAATACTTACATCTAAACGATTGATTTTCTCAATTTTACTTAATTCGAGAAGCGGGGTGTTCCCAATCAATTCCGTCAGTTTTTTTGCAATCTTAGCCATGATAGTACGATTATTTTTTGCAAATGTATCGCTTAAAATAAAACAATACAATACCATAAATGTGGTATCTGACATGGTTTTTGCTGCTTTGTCGGCAGTGGTTATTTACATTTTGTGGGATTTTAAATTTATGCGCTAAATCAAGTCGAGTGCAGTAATATTATACAATAAAAAAACGATATGCGCAGGCACAAAAAATTATGAAATAAAAATTACTAAAACTACTTATCAATGAGAAATAAATGTTTTAGACCTACGCATACCGCCATTTAATCAACAAATTTTATCAATCTTCTTTTTTCATTATATCTTCAATATCCTTAACGGTTACAGGAATTCGTTTTTTTCCAAGCAGGCGACAGCCGTTTTCGGTGATAAGCAAATCGTCTTCGATGCGAACGCCGCTAACATCGGTGTATTCGCTTACTTTTTCGTAGTTGATAAAATCTTTGTTGATTTTTTCATTTTTCCATTTTTCGATGAGTTCGGGAATAAAATATATGCCCGGCTCGTCGGTAACTACAAAGCCTTTTTGCAATCGGCGTCCCATTCGTAGCGACGATGTTCCGAACTGCGTTGAGCGCACTATTTCATCATCATATCCTACGTAATCTTCGCCGAGATTTTCCATATCGTGAACGTCAAGTCCCATCATGTGTCCAAGTCCGTGCGGGAGAAACAGGGCATGCGCTCCGTTTTGCACGGCTTCGTCAATATCGCCGCGCATTATTCCCAAATCGCATAAGCCGCGTGTTATTATTTTTGCTATTTCGAGATGTATGCTTTGGTATGTTACATCGGGTTTTGCAAGTTCTATTGCTTTGGCGTTTGCTGCGAGAACAATGTTGTAAATATCTTTTTGTTTTTGTGTAAATTTTCCGTTTACCGGTATTGTTCGTGTAAAATCTGAGCAATAATTCATTTCGTTTTCTGCGCCGGCATCGGTTATCAACATTCTGTTTTCGGTGAGTTTTTGGCTGTGATTGTGATTATGTAATGTATGTACATTTTGTGAAAGTATCACAGGAAACGAAATATATCCGTTGTTTGCTATTGTTATTCCTTCAATTACTCCGGCAAGTTCGTATTCCATCATTCCGGGTTTACACATTTTCATTACTGTGGTGTGCATTTTGTAGCCGATGTTACATGCTTTTTCTATTTCTTCAATTTCGTATTCGTCTTTTACCGAACGCATATCTACTACGGCTTTTATCAGTTTTTGCGAAACATAATTTTTTATGTGTTTTGATTTTATTCCTAAAAGTGTAGATAGCATTTCGGCGTTATCCTGACGATATTGCGGCAAAAAATGAATTTTTCGCCCTAAGCGAACGGCGTTATTTATTGTTGTAAACAAGTCTTTGAGCGGATATACCGAATTTACGCCAACTCGTGCGCCTTTTTCTTTCACCAATTCTTGTGGTCCCATCCATATTATATCGTCAATATCAACATCGTTAATATACAAACATTCGGTATCTTTTTCAATATCAATTACAGCGGCGCAATCGGGATAATTAATTCCCCAATAATATAAAAACGTACTGTCTTGACGAAATCTGTATTGGTTGGAATGATAATTCATTGGCGAGTCGCCGTTTCCAACAAACAATAGTAATCCTGTGCGAAACATTTTTCTGAGTTTGTTTCTTCTTTCTACGTAAACTTTTGTATCAAACATTATTTTATATTTTAAATTTTTATTATTTTGTAAACAAAGCCTCTTGCTAAAATAATCAATGCAGATAATAAAAAATCATTTTTTCAGTAACTTTATTTTAACAAAGATACGAATAATTGTTCATTCACACATAAGATATATTGTAAAAAACGTGAAAAATGTTTTTAATTTAGTTAATGAACAATTATTAACAATTACGAAACAATTACGAATTACGAAAATTACGAATTACGATTTTGCCAAATAAAAATTTTATACTTCTATTACTTCTATAACTTCTTAACTTCAATAACTTCTTAACTTCTCTAACTTCTTCATTTTTTCACAACTGTTACCGAACCTCTGTATTCAACGCCATCCGAATCTTTTGCATAGTAATAATACACTCCGGGTGCAACAAGTTTTCCTTTATAGCGTCCGTCCCAGCCATTGTTGTTTATTGCTTTTTCTTTGAATAAGGCTACACCAAAACGATTGAATATTATTAAATCGTAACCTGCTCCAAAAGTATCGTTAAGTCCATCTTGATTATGCGGAGTAAATGCGTTTGATAATTTTCCTGTTACTCCTTTAATCGCTAATTTTCCCGATACATATTCAATTTGATAATTATCGGCATCTGCTCCACTTACTGTTATAACATATTCTCCTGCAACATTTGTATTTGCGGCAGAGCATGATAATACAGGAAGTTGTGTGAGCGCTGTTGAATCTTCGCCATTCACAAATCCGTTGTATGTACACGTAAGCACAGGATAATCGTCTTTTACGTTAATAGTGTAATCATTGGCTTTTATTATTAAAACGGCAGGATTTATTGTTACTGTTACCTCTGTGCGTGTCGGGCTTTCGCAATTAGTTATTGTATTTTTTGCAATTGCATACGCGGTTGTTGCTCCTGCTGTGCTTCGGCTTGGCGCGGTAGTAAGGTTTCCTCCTGTTGCTTGGGTGTACCACACAACATTTTCATTGTTGCCAACCGATACGCTTGCCGTATAAGTATTTCCATCGTAACTTTTTGTTATATTATTTGGCGTTGGAGCGTTTGGCGATGCGCTTACTGTTATTGTTACAGTTGTTCTGTTAACGCTTTCGCACGTCGATACTGACGATACATAATAAGTGTGTGTACCTGCCGATAAATTGGTTAGTGTTGTGTAGTTGGAATTACTTGAAAATTCAGCCGTTCCTCCGCTTGATACGGTGTACCAGTTAAATGTTGTGCCGCCTGTTAATGTAAATGCTGCTGTTGTTCCCGAACAAATATCTGCGGTAGTCGGATTTATTGTTGGTGTATTTGGAGCATTTATTATTGTTATGCTTACAAGTGTGCGTGTTGAACTTTCGCAATTTGTTGTATTATTTTTTGCTGCTGCATAAGCCGATGTTGTTCCTACTGCACTTCGGCTTGGTGCAGTTGTAGTGTTTCCGCCTGTTTCTGCATCATACCAAATTACGCTTTCATTGCTGCCGACGTTTGCGCTTGCTGTGTGGGCATTTCCATCATAACATTCGGTTACATTGTTTGCTGTTGGTACATTCGGTAATGCGTTTACCGTTATCGTTATAGTTCTTCTGTCTGTGCTTTCGCAATTTGATGATATTGTTGATACATAATACGTGTGTGTTCCTATCGACAAGGTATTTGGCGTAGAATAAGAATTACCGCTTGAAAATTCTGCCGTTCCTCCGCTTGATACGGTGTACCAGTTATATGTTGTGCCGCCTGTTAATCCGAATGTTGTTGTGCTTCCGTAACAGATACTTGCTGTTGCAGGCGTTACTGTCGGAAGGCTTGGCAGAGGAGTAACCGTAACCTGTACTGATATTCGTGCGCTTTCTGTTCCCGAAATTGTTTGACTTACATAATATGTTGTTGTTGATGTTAATATTGGAGTTGTAAAACTTGCACCCGCATGTATTGGCGAGCCTCCGCTTATATTGCTGTACCATTTAAATGTTGCCTCTCCTGATACGCTGCTTGCTGTCAGTGTAACAGAATTGCCCGAACATATTGTTGTATCGGCAGGCGACACCGACAAATCGGCTGCTCTATTAACATTTATTGTATATGATTTTGTAGAGCCAGCTCCTGATACGGTAACTGTTATTGTTTTTGTTCCGAAAGGCAATGAATGTGCACCTGTTCCCTGTGTAATAGTTGCCGTAGGATGTGTAGTTGCAGCATATACCGTAATTGTTGAAACGTTTGAAGATACGTTTACAGTATATTCTGTAACGTCTGTGTTGAATGACGGAGTAAGAGTTCCCGCACTTACACTCAAACATTTTAATGCAGGATTAAAATAATCGGAATATCTTGACGAAACGTGTTTTGTTTTTTTTACGCCCAAAACATTGTTGGCATGAGTTGCATCGCCAATATAAACGCCGTTGTGCAATTTGGCGGGATCGGAGAAATATGGAATCCTTTCCGCATAGTGTCCATCTGCAAAATAAGTGCCCGCTTCATAAGTCATTACTGTGGAATACCATTGCGAGCTTGCATTTTGTCCGCGATAGCCCGAAGAATACGTATATAAACCCGGTCCTGCTTGTGTGTTTTGTTGCCAATGATGTCCGCAACCTAAAATATGTCCCATTTCATGTACTAATGTATATGTCCCCGATGTTTGCTGTACTCTTGATAATCCAAAAGCCAAAGTAGGAAATCCCGCTTCGGTGTTTAAACGAAAAGCCACGCCGCCTGTAAAAGTAACCGCTGGAATAAGCATCACAAAATCAGCCTTATATTGCTTACGAAGATCATGTACTTCGTCCATTTTTCCATCATTTGTTCCCTGTAAATTATATAAATCTTGATCGTTATTAACTTCTGTATATGTTGTTTCATATTTATATGCCAAACTGAAAGTAATATTTGTTGCTGAATTTGACATTGCTAAATTTGATCTTTGCATAGCCAAATCAATAACGTTGTCGATACTTGTAAAATACGTAGTTGCATATTGTTTGGCTGCGGCTGTATATACAATTAACACACTTATAGTTACAGTATCTTCTATATTGTCGGCTGGAAATGTGCAATTGCTTGCATCAAAAGTGATATTATTTTCAGATAAATGAGAATTTTCATTTGTTGATTCCAAATTATTGTCTGCCTCAATATCAATGTCAATATCTTCGCAACCTAAATTATTTTCGCGCAATTTAGACATTTTATA
>JAITPP010000292.1 GCA_031289385.1 Prevotellaceae bacterium
GTCCGTTTTTCAAACCTTCTTTAATGATTGCCAAAGGCGTTGCTCCTGTGGCTGCATCAAAGGATAATGAAAATGACGAAGAAGGCAATGCCCACGTTGTCATTTCAACGGGGCGGGCTATCAGCAAAAATACTCGTCCCACAAGCGCAGGATTAAAAGGATTGTTGCCTAATCCGCCAAAAGTCATTTTTCCAACTCCAATTGCAATAAGACTTCCTACCACAACCAACCAAACAGGAAGATTCGGCGGCAAATTAAACGACAATATTAAACCTGTAACTACTGCCGATAAATCGTTTATCGTAGGCGTGGTTTTTAAAAGAAATTTTTGAATAAGATATTCAAAAACAACGCACGAAATAACCGACACGCCAACAACTACAATTGCATTTATTCCGAAAAACCAGAACGATACAAGCATAGCCGGAAGCAAGGCAATAATCACATCGCGCATCAAACGTTTTGTGCTAAATTCGCCGTGAACATGCGGCGAGGGTGATATTACTAATTTATCCATATTTTGATAATATTTTTATAATCTAAGTTATTTGGGTTTGACAATAAGTTTCATTGCCCGTGTTTTTCCAAGCCTTATGTAATCTACAAGAGGCAGGTTTGCAGGGCAAGTGTATAAACAACATCCACATTCGATACAGGCGTGTACCGCGTTTTCTTTCAATTCGTCGAGCATATTAAGTTCGGCAAGTTTGTACAGCAAAAACGGTTGAAGCCCCATAGGACACGCGCCTACGCATTTTGAACAACGTATGCAATTTGATTTTACTCCGCGTTTTGCCTCGTCTTTTGTGATAAATAAAACTGCGCCCGAGCCTTTTAATGTAGGAGCATCCAAATTGCTTATCGCCCGCCCCATCATTGGTCCTCCGCTTATTACTTTTCCTGTATTTTCGGGAAATCCGCCGATAGCGTTAATCAGTTGCGACAGCGGAGTTCCAACACGCACAATCAAGTTTTTATGAATTTTCAGATTTTTTCCTGTAATTGTTACGCTGTTTTCGAAAAGAGGTTTATTTTTTTGCACGGCTTCGTAAACAGCAAAAGTTGTGCATATATTTGAAACTATACAACCTGTTTCTATCGGCAATGCTCTGTCGGGAACTTCAAGTCCTGTAATTGATTTTATCAGTTGTTTTTCGCCTCCTTGCGGATATTTCGGAACAAGAGGCACAATTTCAATGCCGCTGTAATTTGCCGATAATTTTGTAAGATTATCAATGGCATCCTGTTTATTTGTTTCAATGCCAATGTATGCTTTATCAACATTTACGGCTTTTTTCAAAAGTTGAACGCCAATAAGCAATTCTTCGCCTTTTTCGAGCATCACGCGATGGTCGGATGTAAGATAAGGCTCACATTCTGCGCCGTTTATTATAATTGCTTTTGCTGTTTTTCCCTTAGGAACGGCTAATTTAACATGAGTTGGAAAAGTTGCTCCGCCCAAACCTACAAGTCCCGCTTCGGTAATTTTAGCTAAAATCTCTTCGGATGATTTCGATAAATCGCGATTAATTTCGCTGCTGCGATTGATACTTTCGTCCCATTCATCGCCCTCTACCTGAATACAGATTGCAGGTTTTTTTATTCCCTGATAATCGGCAACATCTTCTACGCCCAGCACCGTTCCCGATACCGAAGAGTGTACGTTTGCCGACACAAATCCGTTGGCTTTTGCAATAAGTTGCCCTACTTTTACTTTGTCGCCTTTGGCAACAATACATTCAGCCGGTGCGCCAATATGTTGCGATATAAAAATGCGTACAATTCCTTCGGGCGGTAACTGCTCCAATGCGGCGTTTCGCGATATTTTATTTTCGTGAGGATGAACGCCTCCTCTTTTGAATGTTTTTATCATAATTTTCATTTTTTTATCTTTATAAAAACAAACTTAATTTGCTATAACTTCTGTATTTGCTGTTTCCGTCTTAACTTCCTGAACTTCTACTTTGGGTTTTCGCGGAGGAAAATTAAGTTCAAGAATACTTTTTTGCGGACATACATCAACGCATTTGCGGCACAATCGGCATTTGTCGGCATCAATATAAGCCAAAAAGTTTTCGATTGTGATAGCATCAAATTCACAGTTTTTGCGACATATAGCGCAACCGATACATGCTGTTTTGCAGGCTTTTCGCGCCACTGCGCCTTTGTCTTTATTAACGCACGACACATAAATTCGGCGGCTTTTTATCCCTTTTTTACGTAATTCGATAATAAATTTGGGACAGGCTTTAACGCACGCTCCGCAAGCAGTACATTTGTTTTCATCAACTTCGGGCAACAAGGTTTCTTTGTTTATGCTTATCGCATCAAAATTACATACCGACACGCAATCGCCTTTGCCGAAACAACCAAACGAGCAATCGGTATCGCCCGAATATGTTGCTGCCATTACCGAGCATGAAATTGCGCCGTCAAATTCGTTTACCCGCTGGCGATTTTCGCACGAGCCCGAACAACGAACTACGGCTACCAAACTTTCTTTTACTTCAACCGTTTTGCCAAGAACTTCGGCAACTTTTGACATTATTGCGTTTCCGCCTACGGGGCAAAACATATTTGAAATATCGTCGGCTTTTACAAGTGCTTCGGCAAAAGCC
This sequence comes from Prevotellaceae bacterium, assembly GCA_031289385.1. GTDB lineage: Bacteria > Bacteroidota > Bacteroidia > Bacteroidales > UBA932 > JAIRKV01. The sequence goes on from JAITPP010000292.1 coordinate 2,619, forward strand.
CTGCAACCTGTATATCCGCAGCCGCCGCAATTAGCGCCCGGCAATGTGCTTTCCGTTTCGCCTATGCGCGCATCTTCAACCACCTTAAACTTTTGCGCAATCACATACAGCACTATCGCCAATGTTGCCGCAAGTACGCCAAGCATGATTACTGTTGTTAAAATTATAGAATCCATCTGTAATTCAATTAATTTGTTTTTCTATTCGAAAATTTATTTTTTTACTTATTTTATAATCAAAAAAATGAATAATAATGTAATACAACGCAATTACAGCAAAAGCCGCAAGCGAAGACATTCCTTCGTTTATTTCCAGCGTTTCGTTAAAAATAATGATTGTTGATATAAACAAAAATAATGGAATAATAAACGCTATTGTTGCTGCATAAAAGCCAAACGAGCGTTTTAATTTTAATGTAACAATATCGCCCGTTTTTAAATCATAACCTTCGTTTTTGCATTTTATTTGCTGAATTTTAGAGTTAAGCGTCATACATACCGACTTCGACTCGCAGGTAGCACAAGCCGACAAGCGTTCAATATCAACAATAATTTCATTATCGTTAATAGTTGAAACAGTGCCTGTATGCTGTATTAATTGTGTTGTTTTTTTCGATTCCATTAGCGCATCCAATTCTAAAATCGGCAGCAAAGGTAGTAAAAAAAATGATGTGTCAAATCAATTACGAATTACGAAATTACAAATTATGATTTTGTTATACTTTTTTCTCCCACAAAGATACTAAGGACACTAAGATTTTAAATATTTTTATAAAAAAGTCTTTGTGAACTTTGTGGGATATTAGATTTATGTTTTTTTCTCCCACAAAGATACTAAGGACACTAAGATTTTAAATATTTTTATAAAAAAGTTTTTGTGAACTTTGTGGAA
>JAITPP010000317.1 GCA_031289385.1 Prevotellaceae bacterium
CTGACGATATTTTGATTTTCGACGGAACAGTATCTAACAAATACGGACATATCGCAATTATATCGAAAGTTACAGATAAAGAAATTGAAATTGTGCAACAAAATCCGGGACAATTCGACAATTCGCGCGAAACGCTTTCGATAGAAAACCGCAACAACAAATGGAAAATAAAAAGCAACAGAATTTTAGGCTGGCTGCGGAAAAGAGAATGACGAGCGAGAAGTTTTTAAAGTTATAAAGTTTTTAAAGTTTGTCAAGTTATAAAGTTTTTAAAGTTATAAAGTTCATAAAGTTATAAAGTTTGTCAAGTTCATAAAGTTTGTCAAGTTCATAAAGTTTTTAAAGTTTTTAAAGTTTGTCAAGTTTTTAAAGTTCATAAAGTTATAAAGTTTGTCAAGTTTTTAAAGTTCATAAAGTTTTTAAAGATTTTTTAAAATCAAAAAAAATCTGCGTAAATCTATCATATCTGCGTTATCTGCGTGCTTATCTCAAATCAACAGCTAAAACAATTTTTTATTCATACCCTATCACTCGTTTATATTTTGCAAGCATTATCTGATAGTTACAACAAGTTTCGGCATATTGGGTTTTGCTTTTTTGCAACAGCGACTGTGCATCCAAAACGTCGGTAATTGTTGATATTCCTGCTTTGTAATAGTTGCTGTTTAAACGCAAATTTTCTGTTGCCGATTCTATTGATTTTTTCGCCAAAACAATTTGCTCGTATGCCTCTACAAGTTCATTATAAACTTGTTGTATTTCTACAATCATTAATTCGGCGGCATTTTGGCGTTCGTTTTCGGCTTGCAATGTTTTCAGTTTTGCTCGTTTTACGGCGTGAGTTCCGCCCCACCAGTCGGAAATAGGTATGCGCACTGTTGCAAACACAACGCCGAATGTATTTGTTTGTTCTGCAAAATTATGATAAACATAACTTGCGCCCACGCCAACCACAGGCAAGCGTTTGCCCGATTCTATCTTATAATTCAGTTTGCTTGCATCTACGTTTTTATCCAATAATTTATATTCTGTTCGATGTGTTACGGCATCGTTTGCATTGGCGTAGAATTTTGAAGGAATATCAGGCGTTGGAAATGAATCGGCATCTACATCAAACGAGTTTGACATTATGCCTGTGTGCTGCGCCAACAACATTTTTGAGATATTTATTCCGTTGTCGAGTTTTAATTTTTCGCTTTCAAGTTCGTGCTGTTTTAACTCCACGCGCAGCAGTTCGTTTCTGTTTATTATTCCTGCTTTTACGGCTAAATCTGCATCTTTGTGCAGTTGTTGTAACTGCTCTTGTAATGCGGCAATGGTTTTTTGTTTTTCTTTAAGCGAAACTATTTGCCAATAATATTTTTCGGTGGTTTCATTAATTTCATCTGCCGAAAGATTTTGCTGCAAAACATTCACATCTTCGCCGATTTTTGCAAGTTTGTTTGAATTTATAATTTGTCCGCCTGCAAATACGGGTTGCATTGCTGTTATGCTTGCTGTGCGTCCTTTTTTCATTAAATCAACAGGAATAGGATTTGCCAAAATGGGAAGCACGGGCGAAAATGCCGACAAATCCAAATCTTTATGAAGTGTGTGATGATTTGCCTGAAATATAAATCCGTTGGCTTCTATTTTCGGAAAAAATTTTGTGAACGCTTCACTTTTCGTTTGCCTTGCCATTTCTGTTTCGATGATGGCGTTTTTTATTTTAAAATTATTTTCCAATGCTTTCGATTTGCATGTATCAAGACTGTAAATCTGACATATTGCTGCCTGCGAGCATAAGCAAAAAGCAATAAATATTATAATTTTTTTATTCATTTTATTTATTATCTCCATATATTTTCCAATAAACAACAGGTAATATTGTAACCACAAGAATCATTGCAACAACAGTGCCAAAACAAATAACAACGCCCATCGGCGTCCATAGCGAACTGTTACTTATTATCATCGGAATTACGCCGACTGCGGTTGTTGCCGATGTCAAAAATATTGGCAACATACGGCGTTTTCCTGCATCGTATATCGCATCACGAGCTTTAAAATGATGCTGTTTCCGTAAATTTTCGGCATGCTCAAACATTATTATCGCATTGCGCACAATAATTCCCATTAAACTTATAATTCCCAAAACACAAGTTATTCCAAATTCCAAATTAAAAATCAATAATCCTATTGCTGCTCCCAATAAGCACAAAAGTATTGATAATAATGCGGTTGCCGCGATACTCACTTTTTTGAAATTGAAAAGCAAAAAGAAAAATATCAATAACACGGCGACAGAAAGACTGCTTATAATTGGCGGAATAACTTCGGAATCGCTTTCTACAACTCCGCCAAACCGTACATTAACGCCGTTCGATAAATTCGGCTCAATTTGTTTTTTTACGATATTTTGTACTTTGGCGATAATTTGCGATTGATTAAATCCTCTGCTGACATCGGCAATGACGCTGATTGTGCGAACTCCGTTGCGGCGCACAATTTGCCCTTGTTCCCAACTTGGCGATATGTCTGCAATTTGCCGCAGTTGAACAGAAACTCCCGGTATTGCCGTTGATATATATTCGTCGCCGATTTTATCCAATGTTTGCTGGGTTTTTGAATCCGATTTTAATGTTACGGCAAGCGGATAATCATTTTCCCACATTGTGCCGACTTGCATTCCGTCATAATTCATTGCGATATTTGCTGCTGCAAACGCTTTGGTTATTCCAAGCCGCGCGGTTTCTACCGATTTGGGTTTCACTTCAATCACAGGCAACATTTCTTCGTAATTTGTATGAATCCAAACCAAGCCGTTTATTTTTTGCATTTCGCACATAAGCGTGTCGGCATATTGTTTTAACATCGCAATATCATCTCCCGAAAAACGCACTTCTACGGGATTTGCTACATTCTGATAATCAAGTTGTTTGAATTTTACGTATGAATTTGGGAAATAATCGGCATATTTGTTTGTATATTCGTCGAGAATGTGGCGGGTGGCGGCTATCGACTTTGTATTTACAATAAACTGTGCGTAATGTTTTGATGGCAAATTGGGCGCATACGAATTTTGAAATCGCGGCGAAGATGTTCCTACAAATGCTGTAATTGATTTTATTCGTTCATCTTTGTAAAGAATTTTTTGCATACTGTCGGAAACTTGCTCTGTTGCCTGCAACGACGAGCCTTGCGGAAGATAAATCTCAACAGCAAACTGATCGCGATCGGCAATAGGCATCATGCGAATACTCAAATTCGACATAATAATTACAGCAATAATTATTGTGCATATTCCACATAAAATTGTAACGTAAGGAAATTTAAACGTCCAATCCAAAGCCCGATTGTATATGCGTTGCACAAAATTGAGCATGTTGAAACTTTTTTTCTTTTTGTTTTTTTCGCGTGTTTTCAATCCTGTTTTTATTAAAAGATATTCAAAAAACGGTATGAAAATCATTGCAACTATCAGCGATGTCATTAGCGAAATGGTAAGCGTCCAAGGAAAATCGCGAAGAAAATCGAGGAAAAGTCCTTTCATTATAAATAAAAGCGGATAAAAAATAACGCAAATACATAATGTTGCAAGCAGAATAGACGAAAAATAATTTTTTGCGCTTGCAATAGCAGCGTGCCATCGCGACATTTTTTTGTCGAGATTTTCCAAATACGCATCTACAACTATAATCGAATTATCGACAATCATTCCCAAAACTACAATCAAAGCGGCAAGTGTAACCGTATTCAGCGGGATTCCGAAAACAAACATTATTCCTATCGAAATAAAAATTCCTATCGGTATCGAAGTCGCAGCAACAATTGCCGAGCGAAATGGAAACAATATCATCATTACCAAAATCACTACAAGTATTGATATAAACAAATCGCGAACGAACGAATACACCGAGTCGGCAACCACTTTGGGCTGATCGGCAATTCGTTTCACCGATACGCTTTCGGGCAAATCGTTTTGAAATTCGGCAAGTGCTTTATCAACTTCGTCGCCGTAGGCTATGATGTTATTGCCTTCGCGCATTTCGAGCGATAAAAGTATTGCTGCTTTTCCGTTGTTGGTAATATAACTGTCGGGATTGTCGTATTCGCGAACGATACGTGCTACATCGCGCAGTCGTATTATGTTTCCGTTGGGATCGCTGTAAATTATCTGGTCGGCAATTTCTTTTTCGGTAGAAAATGTTTCGGCAAAATGTATCGGCAGTTCTTGATTGTTGCTTACTATTGTTCCTCCCGATGTCATAACTGTTTGAGTAAACAAACTTCCCATTATCAGATTGTATTTTATGCCGTAAGTCGCCATTTTATCTCTGTCGAGATAAACGTTTATTTTTTCTTTCTGCAATCCGTAACGGCGAAGATTTGATACCGATTCTATTCGCCGCAAATGCTCTTCGAGTTTGTCCAAATATGTTTCAAGTTCGCGATATGTTTTGTCGGTTGATTCGAGCGAAATAAGCAGCGCCGATGTGTCGCCGAAATCGTCGTTGGCAATTACGGCAAGCACTCCCGATGGTAATTGTATTTTGAAATTCGACAGTCCGTGTTTTATTTTCGACCAAACTTCGTCTTTATCACTAATATCGTCATTAAGTTCAACCATGATAAAAACTATTCCGTTTTGCGACATCGAATAGGTTTTATCTTTTTTAACTTCCTTATAGGTAAATAAAAATTTTTCAAGCGGTTTTGCAAGTTGTTCTTCAACTTCCGAAGATGTTGCGCCCGGATAAACGCCAATTATCAATCCCTGACGAATTGTAAACGGCGGAAATTCCTGTTTTGGCATTTTCACCAAGCCGAAAATTCCAAGCCCGACAAGCAATACAATTATCAACAACATTATTTTGTTGTGCCGCATTACAGAGCCTATTATATTCCTTTTCATATTTTCGAAATATTTTTACAATTCTTGTACTTTCATTCCTTCGCTTACTTTGTGATAGCCTTCTACAATTACTTTGTCGCCGTTTTGCAGTCCGTCGGTAATTATTATGCCCGTGTCGGTAAGTTCGCCAATGGTTACGTTTGCCGATGTTGCTTTGCCGTCTTTTACCAGCCACACAAAGTATTTTCCGCTATTCGTCGGCATAACCGTATTGTTGGGCAAAACAAATATTGTTGAATTATTTTCTTTGCTAATCATTACACGGCACACCATTCCGGGAATTAATTCTCCGCTGCGGTTTTCCAATTTTATTCTTGCATCGTAGGTATGCGCAATATCGTTTGCCACGATATTTTTTTCGGTTACCGCGCCGCTAAATTGTTTATTGCCCACAGCCGCCACAAAAACCTTAGCCTCACCGTGTTTGTCGATTTCGGCAATCTCGTTTTCGGGAACTGAAAATTTTATTTTTACCGTATTTATTTTCAAAAGTGTGAAAACGGGTTTTCCGGGTATCGCATTTTCGCCAATATCAATCGTCCGCTTTCCGATAATTCCATCGAAAGGCGCGTAAAGTTTGCTGTCGGCAAGATTTTTTGCAGCAATACGTTGCAACGATTTTGCCTGTTCAAGTTTTGTTTTTGCCTCGATATATTTTATTTCGGGCAAACTTTGATTGTCGTACAGCATTTGCATTCGCGTCATTGCATCTTCCGCCTGTTTAAGCGAGGATTGCGCAACATCGTAACTGCTCTGCAAATTTTCGGTTGATACTTGCGCCAACAACATCCCTTTGCTCACTTTTTGCCCTTCGCCAACATAAACTTGCGAAACATTTCCCGACACCGCAAAACTAAGCGCAGCCGCCGATTCTTCTTCAACAACTCCCACATAATCGCGCGATGCAAGTTTTGATACAGCCCCTATTTCAACAGTTTTTACCGATACGATTTTTTTATTTGTTTCATCTTTTTTATCGTTGCACGAACAAGCGCAACCGAGCAGAAACAAAACCCCGTACAGCAACAATCCTGTGTTTTTTATTTTATACATATTCGTAATATTCTTTAATACATGGTTAATATTTAATTAAATCAAACGTCAAATTTATAAAGAAAACTTGAAATCGACAAGCATCAAGAGCAAAGATGCAAAAAATAAGCGCAAAGAAGCAAGAACAAAGAGGCAAGAACAAAGATGTTTCTGATTTAATTGAATAGCCATTGCGTGGATGATATTTGAATGAAATGTGGCTTATTCTCAAAAATTTGGTTGGACATATTGTTCCAATTGTGATTTAGTGTCAATTATTTGCCCATTTTTATTAAAAATTATGCAAGGATGGAATCTTTTGTCTTCGCCAAAATCATAATAATCATAATCAAGAACTTTTTCGCCTTCCATTATGTACAATAAGACATTGTTATCGGGCAATAAAAACCAAACAGAACTTGCTTTTGTTTCTTTGTTATTTAATTCAAAAAAAATTGCTTTTTCAATAAAATCTTTGCTAAATCTGTAATTGCAACCACAATACAGTTTTTCGGCATTATTTTTTATGTATGTAGTGTCAATTCCAAAAGTTGGCAACAAATTATTTTCGTTATCAACTTTGCTTAACTCTGCCATCAATTTATTTATTTGTTTTTTGTCTGTAATGTTTCTATTTTCTTGATAATACAAACTATCAATATCGTCTTCATTGCCCATATTCCAAACATAAGTATTCTTCAGAACAACAATGCTGTCTGGAATATCCTGTGCCTTAGCAATTAAAGAAATATGCAAAATAAACAAATGATTATTTTGGCATTGTTTTTACGGCACAATCTACATATAATTTTTGTTTTTGACTTAATCATAATAACCATATTAAACTCATTAATTTACATTTAAATTACAATTCGACAACAATTTCAAAAGCTTCCCGAATTTCATTTTTTCTGCCCACTTTAATACATTGCCTTATTATTTCCGTATCAATATTTTACAAAAATACACTTTTTTTATAAATGTGCAACAAAAAACTTTATGAACTTTTAAAACTTTCTAACTTGATAAACTCCTTTGTTCTTGGCTCTTGTTTCTTTGTTCTTGTTAATTTGCAGATTTGAAAAAGCACGCAGATAAAACAGATTTTCACAATTTTTTTTGATTCGGATATTCTTAAAGATTCAAAAATATTTTTAAAAACATATTGATTTTTTCATAAATTTGTTACATTTGCAAAAATAGTGTTATTTGTGATGAAAAAAATATTTTATTTTTTATTTATTTTTCTGTTTGCATGTCATTTTAATGTTATGGCTCAGGCAGATTCGGTGAAAGTGTCTGCCGGAAAAGAAGGAAAAAAAGATACAACAAAAGTTAAGCCCACATTTGTATTTAGTGGAAATCCGTCGCTTAACTTCACTCAAACGTCGTTCAGCAACTGGTCTGCCGGAGGTGCAAATTCTGTTGCAGGAGTGGCTATGGCAGGATTCAAACTAATATACACGGAAACAAAATTTACGTGGGAAACTACCTTAGATATGGCTTACGGCTTAACATATCAGGAGAAAGATTTTTTAAAAAACAACGACAAAATTGATTTCAGTACAAAATTCGGATTGAAATCATCCAAAAAATGGTATTATTCGTTGGCATTTCAGTTGAAAACGCAATTCGACAAAGGTTACAAATCGTATCCGCCGCCTGATAAAAACAATTATACTTCAAAATTTATGGCGCCCGGGTATGTTATCTCCTCGCTGGGTATGGATTACAAGCCTACTTCGAAATTATCGTTTATGTTGTCGCCTGTTTCGGCAAAATGCACTTTTGTTCTCGACACAATGCTGTCGAATAGAGGTGATTACGGTGTGCATCCGGGTAGAAAATCATTGTCGGAAATAGGCTCGCTTATCAAGGCTACATATTCCAAAACTTTCAAATCGAAAAGTACAATAAACAGTTCGCTCGAACTTTTTTCAAGTTGGCTCAATAACTTCGGAAACGTTGATGTTAGCTGGGAATTTGATTGGAATATAAAAATAAATAAATGGTTTTCGTCGCGTATTTATTCAAAACTTATGTACGATGATGATATTAAAACAAAAGACGCCGCAACAGGCAAAGAATTGGGACCTCGACTGCAATTCAAACAAATGCTTGGATTAGGAATTTCATTATCATTTTAAAATTAAAAATTATGCTTTATCCGTTAAAATTTTATCCGATATACAAACATTATGTTTGGGGAGGAACTTCGCTTGCCGCGCTTAAAAATGTGAAACTTAAACCCGCTGAAATAATAAGCGAATCGTGGGAATTATCGTCTGTAAAAGGAAATATTTCGGTTATTGCAAACGGATTTTTGGAAGGAAATAATTTGCAGGAAATCATTGAAATTTATATGGGCGATTTGGTTGGCGAATCGGTGTATGAAAAATACGGAATAGAATTTCCATTGCTGCTTAAATTTATTGATGCGGCGCAATCGCTGTCGGTGCAAGTGCATCCCGACGATGAAATTGCTTTGAAACGCCATAACGCTTATGGAAAAGAAGAAATGTGGTATATAATCGAAGCCGAAAAAAACGCCGAATTATGTATAGGATTTAATAAAAAAACAGATAAAAAAATATTTCAGGAAGCCTTGCAAAATAAAACATTAACCGATTTTTTGAACTTCGAAAAAATATACAACGACGATGTTGTTGAAGTGCCGTCGGGCAGAATTCACTCGATAGGCAAAGGAATTTTACTTGCCGAAGTGCAAAATACTTCGGATATTACTTATAGAATATACGATTGGGGACGCGAATACAACGCAAAAACAGCGCGACAAATGCACGTAGATTTGGCATTGGATGTTATAGATTACAATTCATACAAATCGTACAAAACCAAATATGGCATTATGAAAAACGACAGTTCGGAAATTTGCAGAAACAATCATTTTACAGTAAACGCCGTTGATTTTGATAATACAATAATTCGCGATTATGTTTCGCTCGATTCGTTTGTTGCGTATATGTGCGTTGAAGGCTCGGCAATTTTAGAATGTAACGAAAGCAGAGAAACAATAAAAAAAGGCGAAACAATTCTTATTCCCGCAGTGATTGATGAAGTAAAATTAATTCCCGACAAACACGCGCGTTTACTCGAAATATCAATATAACGCTCGGAAAAAAATAAAATATAAATGGAATCATCAGAAATAAAAAACAGGAAAAACATATACGATGCATTTGCAGAATTTGCAAACGATTGCAATATGATGTCTGAAAAAGATTTGATGGCGATTAAAAAATCGTTTGATATTGCTGTTGATTGCCTGTCTGATTATACTCGCGAAAATGGCAACCCGTTTATATTTCATGCTTTGTACGTAGCGCAAATTATTGTTGTGGAATTGGGTTTGTCATCAACATCTGTTGTTGCAATGTTTTTGCACGAGGCAAATATCAAATCAACTAACACAATAGACATGAAACCCTTTGGCGACGACGTTTGTCGCATAGTTGAAGGATTAAATAAAATATCAAAAATAGATATAAAAACAACAAGTTTGCAAGCCGATAATTTTCGAAAACTTATTGTTTCATATTCGAGCGACCCGCGCGTAACCCTCGTAAAACTTGCCGACAGACTTGAAGTAATGCGCTCGTTATTGTTTTTTACGCCCGCAAAACAAATGCAAAAAGCCACCGAAACAATGTTGCTTTATGCGCCGCTGGCACATCAGTTGGGATTGTACAACCTGAAAGGCGAACTCGAAAATCTGGCATTTAAATATCTTGATAATTCCGCACATCGCTTGGTTACAAATAAACTAAAAAGTACGACTGCCGAACGCGAAAAATTTATCAAAGATTTTTTGACGCCCATAGCGAACGAATTGAATAAAAATAAATTTAAATATGAAATAAAAAGCAGAACAAAAACAGCATATTCCGTTTGGCGTAAAATGCAGGCGCAGCAAGTAAATTTTGAAGGAGTGTATGATGTTTTTGCAATTCGCATTATTCTTGATTCGGAATTTGAAAACGAAAAATCTGATTGCTGGGCAGTGTATTCTATAGTTGCAAATATTTACGAGCCCGACACAAAACGACTGCGCGATTGGGTTTCGCGCCCTAAGGCAACAGGCTATGAATCGCTGCACACAACAGTTTCAACCGCAGACGGCAAATTTGTAGAAGTGCAAATCAGAACTCGCCGCATGGACGAAATTGCAGAAAAAGGAGCGGCTGCACATTGGAAATACAAAGGCGTAAAACAAATTCAAAGCACGCAGGATTGGCTCGAAACTGTTCGTGAACTTTTGGAAAAATCTCAAATAGAATCAACAGAAAATATCGGTAAAATAACCGAAACGGAAATTTTTGTTTTCACGCCCAACGGCGATTTGCGCCGCTTGTCCAAAGGCGCAACAGTTCTCGATTTTGCATTTGATATTCACACAAACATTGGTGCGCATTGCACAGGAGCGCGGGTAAACGGCAAAAACACAACCATTCGCGAACATCTTAATACAGGCGATACGGTAGAAGTTACAACATCGAAAAATCAAACGCCGAAAGCCGATTGGTTGAATTTTGTAGTGTCGTCGAAAGCAAAATCAAGAATCAGAGCAAAGTTGCACGAAGAAGAGGCAAAAGTTGCACGACTTGGAAAAGAAATAATGGAACGCCGCTTGAAAAATTGGAAACTTTCGACGTTTGAAGAGGCTGTTACTGCGCTTACTAAATATTATAAATTAAAGCAGGGAACAGATTTTTATGCGATGCTCGGAAGCGAAAAAATAAACTTTTCGGAAGTAAAAGATGCGCTGCAAAAATTATATTCAGAGCCAGAAAAGAAAACCGTTGAAATTGTTGAAACAAAACAACCGCAAAAAAATAAATCGACATCTTATAATAGCGATTATCTTATAATTGACGAGCGTTTGCGCGGATTGAGTTATCATTTGGCAAAATGTTGCAATCCTATAAAAGGCGATGATATTTTTGGTTTTGTAACAGTAAATTCGGGAATCACAATTCATAGCATAACTTGCCAGAATGCAGCGCGATTGCTCGACCAATATCCGTATCGAGTGCTAAAAGCAAAATGGCGCGAAGGCGACGAAGGCTCGTTTATTGCAACAATAAAACTTGTGGGCAACGACGAAATAGGAATTTTGAATCGCATCACCGAAACTTTGCAAAAAATAAACGTTGATATACGTTCTGTAAATGTGTCATCGCAAAAAGGCGGCGATTTTGAAGGAAAAATAAGAGTTTCGGTATCAAGCGCAAAATTTTTAGATCATATCTTACATCGGTTGCAGCAAATTAAAGGTATTCTTAAAGTTCAGCGAATAAATCAATGAGATTTGGTATTTAGTCGTTGGTATTTGGTCATTAGTCGTTGGTAGTGTTATGTTAAGTCTAAAATGTCAAAAATATAAGTTACAAATATTTTACAATCAATAAATTAAAAATTCTATTTCATTGTTAACTTAACAGTAGTTGGTCGTTAGTCGCCCGTTAAAAGTAAGTAATTATTTAACTGATTAATGTTTTACCACATGACAAAAATTGCAAAACTCCACATAACTACCTAATATTTAACTAATTATAACATTATTTATTTTAAAAAGTCCTTGAGGTTTTGTGTCTTTGTATCTGATTACTAAACAATTATAATGATAACGAAAAATGGCAAACGGGTGAAGGCTTCGTGGTTATTTTCCGACCTCAATGCAATGAACCTAAATCATTGTGCAAAATTTATCGCGTCAACGGGCAACTATGCTACATTTCCGGCTCAAAAGAGAAAAACAAACGGGGGACAGCCCGAGTTACAGATTATCATTTCATTTAACAAGCCCGAAAATGCTCAGGAAATATACAAAAAAAGATGGCAGATTGAATAGGCTTTCAAAGCATTGAAGACAAGCGGTTTTAATATTGAAAACACGCATCTGAACAATTTAGACCGTATCGAAAAACTTTTTTCTCTCGTTACGATAGCTTTCGCGTGGGCGTATGTTGTTGGAATTTACGTCGACGAAAATATAAAACAAATTAAAATAAAAAAACACGGATACCGTGCTAAAAGTCTGTTTAAGTATGGTTTACAGATAATTTCAACTGCTTTACTTAACCCGCTCGCTAAATTTGATTTTAATATCTTTCAATTTTTGTCATGTACTTAGCGGATTTAATTATTTTTCATTACGCTTAGGTTTTGTAATCGGCGGACGAAATAAAAAATATAATCTTC
>JAITPP010000008.1 GCA_031289385.1 Prevotellaceae bacterium
ACGGAATACGAATTGAATAAACGCCCCCAGCCCCTAAAGGGGAGTTTGGCAGTGCAGAAAATTTAGGCAGTGCAGAAAATTCCCCTTTAGGGGATTTAGGGGCAAAGAGAATTAAGAATGAAGAGTTAAGAATGAAGAATGAAGAATGAAGAGTTAAGAATGAAGAATGAAAAACAATTAAAAATTATTTACACTCATCGCAAAAACCTTTGTAAACATTGCGGTTAAACAGGTGCAAATAAAAATATTTTCATTAAAATTTAAACGGTTTTTAATTAAACGCAAATTATAATAACACTGTAACTGAAAAAAATAATATATCTTTGCGAATGATTATTGACAAATCAATAACAAAAAATAATTATATTATGAAACAAAAAAATATTTTAAATTCATTTGCAGCAATATGCTGTGTTTGCTTGCTTTTTGGCTGTGCGGGCAAACAAAATAACAATTCAGACAGCAATAAAAACGAAACTGTCTGCGCTTATGTGTTTTCAGGCGAGGAAATGCTTGATGTTACAAGCGTAAAAAATCAATCAAAATCGGGAACATGCTGGAGTTTTGCAACGGTTTCGTTTCTTGAATCCGAACTGTTGCGACAGGGCAAAGGCGAATACGATTTGTCGGAAATGTTTAACGTGTATTATTCGTACATAAACAAAGCGGTAAAAAAAATCCGTCGTCATGGCAATTCGGCGGCTGGGCAAGGCGGGCAGGCTCACGATGTATTAAATGTTATTCGTGATTACGGAATTGTGCCCGAGTCGGTTTACAGCGGGATTCCCGCAGGCGACAGTATTCACAATCACAGCAAAATGTCTGCCGCTTTAAAAGATTATTTGCAAAAAATTATCGATGCCGAAATAATTCCCGAAAATTGGATAGATGGCTACAAAGCAATTCTCGATTCGCATCTGGGCGTTCCTCCGCAAACATTCGACTATAACGGCAACACATACACTCCGAAAGAATTTGCGCAATCGCTTATAAACACGGACGATTATGTTGAATTAACATCATACGTTTGTTATCCTTTTTACGAAAAAGTTATTCTCGAAGTTCCCGATAACTGGTCTAATGATTTATATTATAATCTTCCTATCGACGAGTTTATGCAGGTAATTGACAATTCGCTGCAAAACGGCTATACCGTAGCGTGGGATGGCGATATAAGCGAAACAGGATTTTCGCATAAAACAGGAGTTGCAATTGCGCCGATAGAAATTGTTGATAATTTATTTTCCGAAATTCGCGAAGAATATAATGTTGATGATAATTTGCGCCAACAAACATTTGACAGCCGCGAAACCACCGACGACCATCTGATGCACTTGGTTGGAACTGCAACCGATAAAAACGGCAAAAAATATTATATTATTAAAAACAGTTGGGGTACGCAACGTAATAATTACGGAGGATATTTAAATATGTCCGAGCCGTTTACACGATTAAAAACCGTTGCCATAATGGTGAATAAAAACGCCATTCCTCAAAATATTGCAAAAAAAATCGGAATAAACAATTAACAATTAATCATTAATAAATAATCATTAATAAATGGTAAAACAATCTGATTTTTTGGTTATAGGTTCGGGCATTGCGGGTTTAAGTTTTGCTATTAAGGCTGCAAAATTCGGAAAAGTTACGCTGCTGTGCAAAACTACGCTCGACGAGGCAAACACAGCATTTGCACAAGGCGGAATTGCTGCGGTAACTTACCAGCCCGATAATTTCGATAAACATATTTCCGACACGCTAATTGCCGGCGATGGACATTGCAGTCTTGCAGCGGTAGAAAAAGTTGTACGCGAAGCGCCGAAACAAATTGACGAACTTATAAATTGGGGTGTCGATTTTGATAAAAGTACCGATGGAAAATTCGACTTGCATCGCGAAGGCGGACATTGCGAACATCGTATTTTGCATCATAAAGACAACACAGGATTTGAAATACAGCAAAGCCTTGTGCAGCGCGTAAAAACAGAGCCGAATATCGAAATTCTCGAACATCATTTTGCTGTTGATATTATAACACAGCATCATTTAGGAAACATTGTAACGCATCACACTCCCAATATCGAATGTTACGGAGCGTATGTTTTTGACGAAAAAACCAACAAAATTCATACATTTTTAGCAAAAATAACTTTGCTTGCCACAGGCGGAATAGGCAATGTTTATCTTACAACCACAAATCCCAATATCTCTACCGGCGATGGCATTGCAATGGCTCACCGTGCGCGTGCTATTATCGAAGATATGGAATTTGTACAATTTCATCCTACGGCACTATACAACCCCGGCGAACGCCCGTCGTTTCTGATAACCGAAGCAATGCGCGGCTACGGAGCAGTGTTGCGCACGCAGGATGGCAAAGAATTTATGCAAAAATACGACGAACGGCGTGCGCTTGCGCCTCGTGATATTGTGTCGCGGGCTATCGACAATGAAATGAAAATACGAGGCGAATATTTTGTTTATTTAGATGTAACTCACAAAAATGCCGACGAAACCAGAAAACATTTTCCGAATATATATAAAAAATGTATTGAACAGGGAATTGATATAACCAAAGATTATATTCCCGTTTCGCCAACCGAGCATTATCTCTGCGGCGGAATAAAAGTTGATTTAAACGCCCGCACATCAATAAATCATTTGTATGCGGCGGGCGAATGTTCGTGTACAGGTTTGCACGGCGGAAACCGTTTGGCATCTAACTCGCTGATAGAAGCAATCGTTTATGCCGACGCAGCCGTAAACGATGCAAAAAATATTATATCATCGATTCAATACAAACAAGGTATTCCCGATTGGAACGACGACGGAACTTCGCTCACCGAAGAGATGATATTGGTAACTCAAACATTCAACGAAGTAGAGCAAATAATGAGTACATACGTGGGAATTGTGCGTTCCGATTTGCGATTGAAACGAGCAATGAGCCGCTTGGAAATTCTTTTTCGCGAAACCGAAAATCTCTTCGACAAATCAATAGCCTCGCGCAAAATATGCGAATTGCGAAATGTTATAAGCGTATCGTATCTAATAATAAAACAAGCAATGTTGCGAAAAGAAAGTTTAGGCTTGCACTATACTATTGATTATCCGAAACGGTAAAAAAGAATTACGAATTACGAAACACAGAGATAAAAAAATCAATTACAACTTATTTCGGGTCACTTTTTGTCCACTTGCCCGAAATACGGAATACTGAATACTGAATACTGAATACTGAATACTGAATACTGAATACGGAATACTGAATACGGAATACTGAATACTGAATACCAACTACTCTTTTACAACAAAAAAACATCGCTTGGAGAGGTGCGCGGAAGTACATAAACATTGGTATTTATGCCTTTTTCTTTGAGTTTATCGTTAATTGTTTTGTAGGCAAGTTCGGGTAAATTATTTTCTTTGCTTAGATGACAAAGCCAGATGTTGCGCAAATTTTCATTCACATTTTCCGATAAAAATTCTGCGGTTTGACTGTTGCTTAAATGCCCCGAATCGCTTTTTATTCGTTGTTTCAGCATAAAAGGATACCTTCCCGAATCGAGCATTTGCTCATCGTAATTTGCCTCTATTACCAAATAATTTGCTTGGCAGATATGTTGTTTTGCATTTTCGCAAATATAACCCAAATCGGTAATTAAAGTAAAGCGTTTATTGTCAAACGAAATTGTGTAACCAACAGTGTCGCAGCTATCGTGCGAAATGCCGAATGCTTCAATACTGAAATCGTTTATTACAATCGGTATATTTTTTTCGATAAAGCGTTTCGAGCAAACTTTTTGTTTGAAAACAAAATTATCGTCCATCGCTTGGTGAGTTTTTTGGGTTGCATATACAGGCAAAAAGAATTTTTCGCTTAGTCTTCCGGCTGATTTTATGTGATCTAAATGATCGTGAGTAATAAATACCGCGCAAACATTTTCTAATCTCATTCCTGTATAAGTTAATCGTCTTTTTATGGCTCTGACGGCAATTCCGGCGTCAATAAGAAATCCGTAATCGTTTGTTCCTATATAAAAACAATTTCCGCTGCTGCCACTTGCAAGGCTTATGAAATTAACACCCATTCTTTAAATTTTGATTGCAAAGATATTAATTAATTTTGATTAGTCGTAAGTCATAAATCGTAAGTTGTCATTTCATAAATAAGATTGACAATATTTTCTTGTTTTTAACCACAAAGTTCACAAAGGTTTTCACAAAGAACACAAGGTTTTTTATTCTACAAATTTCGTAATTCGTAATTGATTTTTATCTGCGTGCTTTTTTAAAATCAAAAAAACAACTAAACAACCGACTTACAACTTACGACTTACAAACTTACGACTTATAACTTACAACTAATTTTAAATTTATATTATTGATATGTAAATTTTCTGTTATCTTTGCAGCGCGAAACGCACAAAAAATGGTGTTCATCGCATTTAAAACTTATATTTTATTATTATTTTATTCATTATAAAATCATAACAACGATGTTAGAAAATTTCATATCTCGTCACAACGGCTCTCGCAAAAGCGAAGTCGAACAAATGCTTAAAACTATTGGCGTGTCGTCAATGCAGGAATTGATAAACCAAACAATTCCCGAATCAATTCGCATAACAGAACCGCTTAAACTTGACACTCCCGTGAGCGAATATCAGGTTTACAATAAACTTCATGCAATAGCCCAAAAAAACAAAATATATCGTTCGTTTATCGGAATGGGATATTATGCAACAGCAATGCCGGCAGTAATTCAGCGCAATATTTTTGAAAATCCCGCGTGGTACACATCCTACACTCCGTATCAAGCCGAAATTTCGCAAGGACGATTGGAAGCACTTATAAATTTTCAAACGGCGATATGCAGCCTTACCGCTTTGCCTGTTGCAAACTGCTCGTTGCTCGACGAGGCTACTGCCGCCGCCGAAGCAATGATTATGATGTACAATCAGCGTTCGCGAAGTGCGGCAAAAGAAGGCAAAAATATTTTGTTTGTAGATGAAAATATATTTCCGCAAACTTTGGATGTAGTAAAAACCCGCGCACTGCCTCTTGGCATTGAGGTTGAAGTCGGAAAATACGAAAACGCAGCGTTCGCCGAAAAAACATTCGGAGCAATAGTTCAATATCCTGCGGCAAACGGCGAATTGCGCGATTACAGCCGCTTTTGTACCACCGCTCACAGCAAAGAAATTCTTGTGTGCGTGTGCGCCGATATATTAAGCCTTGCAATATTAAAAGCACCGGGCGAATTTGGCGCAGACATTGCCGTAGGCAGCACTCAACGTTTTGGAATCCAGATGGGATATGGCGGTCCGTCGGCGGCTTATATGGCTACGCGCGACGAATATAAACGCAATATGCCCGGACGAATTATAGGAATTTCTATCGATCGTCATGGAAATAAAGCACTTCGTATGAGTTTGCAAACACGCGAACAACATATTAAACGCGAAAAAGCAACATCAAATATTTGCACTTCGCAAGCCCTTATGGCAACAATGGCGGGAATGTTTGCCGTTTATCACGGAAGCGATGGAATTGAGCAAATAGCCTTACACGCACATCGTTACGCTACGGCATTTGCGGCAAAACTCGAAAATATGGGTTATACGCTTGCAAGCAAACATTTTTTTGATACAATAGAAATTCTTAACGCAGATATTGAAAAAATACGCAAAGCCGCTCTCGAAAAGAAAATAAATCTTTATTATGTTGATAACGATAAAATTCGTATAAGTTTTGACGAACTTACAAACTGCGACGAAATTCGCACATTGCTGTCGATATTCGGCAACGGTAAACTGATAGAAGATAATTGCGATTGTAAAAACACTGAGGTTGATAAAAAATTTGCCCGCGAAAGCAAAATATTACAACAAGATATTTTCAATAAATATCATTCCGAAACAGAAATGATGCGCTACATAAAAAAACTCGAACGGCGTGATATTTCGCTCACCCACAGCATGATTTCACTCGGCTCGTGTACTATGAAACTCAATGCTGCCGTAGAAATGCTGCCGCTGAGTTTTCCCGAATTTGGGGCTGTTCATCCATTTGCACCGTCGGAACAGACGCAGGGATATGCAGAATTAATATCGGAACTCGAAAAAGACTTAGCCGTAATCACAGGATTTGCAGCAACATCATTGCAGCCAAATTCGGGTGCGGCAGGCGAATACGCAGGATTGATAACAATTCGCAACTATCAAAAACATTGCGGCGAAACGCATCGTAACGTTGCGCTTATTCCATCGTCGGCGCACGGCACAAATCCCGCAAGCGCAGCAATGGCAGGAATGAAAATAATTGTAGTCGATTGCGACGAACGCGGAAATATTAATGTTGACGATTTGCGCAAAAAAGCCGAAGAAAACAAAGATAATCTTTCGTGCATAATGATTACATATCCTTCAACACACGGAGTTTTTGAAAGCAAAATATCCGAAATCGTTGATATCGTACACAGCAACGGCGGACAGGTTTATATGGACGGCGCAAATATGAACGCACAGTGCGGAATCACAAATCCGGGAATTATAGGCGCGGATGTTTGTCATTTAAATCTTCATAAAACATTTGCAATGCCTCACGGCGGCGGCGGTCCGGGCGTTGGCTCAATAAGCGTTGCAAAACATCTTGCCGATTTTCTTCCATCGCACTCGCAAGTGAACGTAGGCGGAAAAAACGGAGTTCCTGTTGCCGCCTCGCCTTACGGAAGCGCAATGCTGTTGCCGATTTCGTATGCGTACATAAAAATGCTGGGCGCAGAAGGATTACGACAGGTTACCGAAATGGCTATTCTCAATGCAAATTACATTTCGGCATCGCTTAAACCTCATTTTAAAACTCTTTATACAGGCGAAGCGGGCAGAGTAGGACACGAATGTATTATTGATTTGCAACACTTCAAACGCGAATACGGCATTGATGCAGGCGACATTGCCCGCCGACTTATGGATTACGGATTTCATGCGCCAACGCTTTCGTTTCCCGTACACGAAACATTAATGGTTGAGCCTACCGAAAGCGAATCGCTGTCGGAACTTAACCGTTTTATAGAAACGTTGATAAATATAAAACAAGAATGTGAAGATATTAAAAACGGCAAAGCCGACGCCGAAGATAATGTTCTGAAAATGTCGCCACACACAGCCAACGAACTGTGCGCCAACGAGTGGAATCATAAATATTCGCGCCAACAAGCGGCATTTCCGCTGGCATGGGTACGAGAAAATAAATTTTTCCCCTACGTAAGCAAAATCGACAATGGCTACGGCGACAGAAACCTTATTTGTACTTGTTAGTTATAAGTCGTAAGTTATAAGTCGTAAGTTATAAGTCGTAAGTTATAAGTCGTAAGTCGTAAGTCATAAGTCATAAGTTGTAAGTTGTAAGTCGTAAGTCATAAGTTGAAGTTAAGAAGTTAGAGAAGTTATTAGTGCTAACAAATAATTCTGCATTCTTTTTAAGCACGCAGATTAACGCAGATTAAACGGATTTTCGCAGATAAAAAATATTTAAATTAATTTTTCTAACTTCTTTAACTTCTTAACTTCTCTAACTTCTGACTAAATACCAGATACTAAATACCATTTTACAAATGCACAGCAGGTTTTATTTTATTTCTATTTGTTCACCTAAAAATTTAGGATTTTTGTTTGTCCATAAATCAAGAAAAACTTTTACTCTGGCAAATTTTTCTCTTATTTTGGTTTTCAGTCCGTTGTAGGCATCTACGTCTTTGGCGTTAAAGCCTGTTGCTTCCAAGCCTAAATATCGAGCAATGTAAATAGCGCGCCTGTTGTGAAAATCCTGCGAAATGACTGTAAATTTGCTTTGTCCGAAAATTTTATTCATTCGTATTACCGAATCGTAAGTGCGAAAACCTGCATAATCGAGAAAAATTTTTTCTTCGGGAATTTCATGTTTTATTAGTTCGTTTTTCATATCCAGCGGTTCGTTGTAATTTTTTCTGCTATTATCACCGCTAATAACAACAAAATCAATTTTATGGGCATTGTATAAATTTACTGTTGCCGTAATTCTGTTTGCAAAATATTGATTTATTTGTCCCGATTTCAAATATTTTGAAGTTCCCAGCAGCAAGCCGACTTTATTGTACGGAGTTTTATTTATATCGTTGAAAACAAATTTTTTGCTCGAATATCTTATAACATTATCGCAAATAAATACAACCGCCACAATAGCGATTATACACAAGATTATCAGATATTTTAATTTTTTAAGCATATAATTTATTCGTTATGATATATTCTCCAGCCTTTTTTTTCTGCTATTGATTTATCACAGGTTTCTGTTCCCGGATTATATTTAATGTAAATATTTCCTTTGTGTTTTGGCAAATCTTTTAATAATGAATTAAGGTCTTTTTCCGAAAATTGATTTGATTCGCAATATAAATATTCTAAATTAGGGCTATTCACGTTCAATTTTGTTAATTTATTTTCGCTGCAACTCAATCTTGTTAATTCTATATTTTTACTTAAATCTAAATTTGTCAGTTGGTTATTATCGCAATGAAGCCAGTGTAAATGAGTATTTATGCTCGTATTCAAATGTGTTAATTTGTTATTGAAGCAGGATAAACTCTGTATCGAATCATTATTGCTAATATCTAAATTTTCTAATTGATTGTAATTGCAATTAAGATGCGACAATGATAAAATTCCGCTTATGTCGAGTTCCTGCAATTTATTGTATTCACAATTTATTACATCCAGATTTGTATTATA
This sequence comes from Prevotellaceae bacterium, assembly GCA_031289385.1. Lineage (GTDB taxonomy): Bacteria > Bacteroidota > Bacteroidia > Bacteroidales > UBA932 > JAIRKV01. Next base: position 8,772 of record JAITPP010000008.1, read on the forward strand.
TCCTAAATTTAGTGTAGAAATCTCATTATGTTCGCAATCTAACCATTTTAATTTTGTATTATTGCTGACATCTAAACTTTTTAACCGATTGTTATCACATGATAACTCTGTTAATTTTGTATTTTTGCTTACATCTAAATTTGTTAATAGATTATAACTGCAACTAAGCCAATCTAAAACAGTATTACTGCTTACATCCAAATTTGTTAAGTTATTACTGACGCACACAAATCCTATCACATCTCCCGTGATAGTAATTGTATAAATTCCACTGTTTTTATATTCGTGTTTATTATCTATTGTGGAGTGAAAAATATCATCAATACCTTCTCCAATGTATGTATTAATTTCGCCGTCGCCCCAATCAACAGTAATCAAATTTTCAATATTTGCCAAAGTATTAAAATAGTTATCAGGAAAAACGCTGTCTTCTTCGTCATACGATTTTTTTACTTCACACGTAAATGTAATTACATTCTGAGAAAAAAGTTGCATGCTGATAGTCATTATCAGCAACATCAACAAAGTTTTATAGATATTTTTCATAGCATAAATTTATAAAGTTTATAAAGTATTTTTTTTACCACAGGGAACACGAAAAATAATTACGAATTACGAATTACAAATCACGCTGTCATTCAAAGTGTTCCCTGTGGCGAAAATTAACCATTAATCACTAACCATTAACCATTAACCATTAATAACTAATCATTAACCATTAACCATTAATCATTAATCATTAGTAACTATTCTTCAATCATATACGGATATACAATCTGCGTTGCAGGATTGTAGGTTTCTTTAATCGCTTGCGGGCTAACCCATCGCATAAGATTTGTGTGAAAACCTGCTTTATCGTTTGTTCCCGAACGACGTGCGCCGCCAAATGGTTGCTGTCCTACAACTGCGCCTGTTGGCTTGTCGTTTATGTAGAAATTTCCACAAGCGTATTTTAGTTTTTCTTCGCCTGTTTTTATTGCGTAGCGATTGGTAGCAAACAGTGCGCCTGTAAGAGCATACGGCGATGTTTGGTTGCACAAGTCAAGCGTTTCTTCATATTTATCGTCATCGTAAACGTAAATTGTAAATACAGGTCCGAAAATTTCTTCTTCCATACTTGCAAAATGCGCGTTGTGCGCCAAAATCACGGTAGGCTGCACAAAATAACCTTTTGTTTTATCGCCTTCGCCGCCAATTACAATTTCCGCATCTTCCGATTCTTTTGCTTTTGCTATGTACGACATTATTGTGTCAAACGATTTTTCGTCGATAACGGCGTTCATCAAATTTCTAAAATCGCATACATCGCCGACTTTAATTTGCGAAGTCATTTTTTTCATTGTCGGTAAAAGTTCTTCCCACATTGATTTTGGAACGTATCCGCGCGATGCTGCCGAGCATTTTTGTCCTTGATATTCAAATGCTCCGCGAACAATGGCTGCTGCCACTTCGGTAACATTTGCCGATTTGTGAACAAAAATAAAATCTTTTCCGCCCGTTTCGCCTACAATTTTAGGATATGTATTGTATTTTGAGATATTATTTCCTATTATTTTCCAGAAATTATCGAATGTAGATGTCGAGCCTGTGAAGTGTACGCCTGCAAATTCTTTGTGATTAAACACTACGTCGCTTATAACGCTTCCTTGTCCGGGAATGAAATTTATAACGCCGTCGGGCAAACCTGCTTCTTTGTAAACTTGCATAAGATAATAATTTGAAAGTATTGCGGTTGTTGCGGGTTTCCAGATAGTTACATTTCCCATAATCACAGGCGACATTGCCAGATTACAGGCAATTGCAGTAAAATTAAACGGCGTGATAGCATACACAAAACCTTCGAGCGGGCGATATTCCTGTCTATCGAAATGCGAATTTTCGGACTTCGGTTGATTCTTATAAATCATCGATGCAAAATATGCGTTAAAACGCAGAAAATCAACAGCCTCGCAGGGACAGTCAATTTCGGCTTGAAACGGATTTTTGCTTTGTCCCAACATTGTTGCCGCGCTAAGCAGATAGCGATATTTTTTTGAAATAAGTTCGGCAATTTTCAGCGACACGGCGGCACGTTCAGTCCACGGCAAATTTGCCCACGCTTGTTTTGCTTTAAGTGCTGCGTTTACAGCCATTTCCACAGTTTCTTTTGTGGCTTTGTGGTAAGTTGCAAGCACGTGATTATGGTTGTGAGGCATTACAACCTTTCCCAAATTACCTGTTTTTACTTCTTTTCCACCTATAATAAGCGGAATTTCAATAGTTTCAGAAGATTGACGTTTAAGTTCTTCTTTTAGTTTTTTACGTTCTTCACTTTCAGGAAGATAAGCGTAAATTGGCTCGTTCTGAGGACGTTCAAATTTAAAAATAGAATTATTCATAATATTGTTTTTTCAAGATGTTGTAATTATTATATTAATTAAATATCGTTGCAAAATTAAACAAAAATTTAAGAACGACAATATTATAATTTAATATTGAGCACCTGTTTAAGTTTCAATGAATATTTTTCTAATGAAAGAAGTTATAGAAGTTTGTCAAGTTATAAAGTTTGTCAA
>JAITPP010000085.1 GCA_031289385.1 Prevotellaceae bacterium
GCCAAACAGTTGCAAACTTTCCCAAACGCCTTTAATAAAACGGTTTTCGTCAACGTAATATGCTTTGCTTTTATTGTTTTCTATTGTATCGCCGTCGGTTTGAGTTATTGAAATATTAAGATATGCCGTATCGCTTATTTCTGCTTTTTTATCGCTGCCTCGATTTATAACTTTATATTGCAGCCCGCTTTCGGTTGTAACAACGCCTTCTTCGTTTTTATTTTTTTCGAGAAATGCCTGCCCTTCTTTAAGTCGTTTTTCATTTTCAATTTCTTCAAGTTTGGCGCGGTATTCCGATATATAATTGCTTGATTGCTGAATTCCTATTTGCAATACGGTTGTGTCGTTTTTCAGCATATCTTTTATTCCCTGTTTTGTGAAATTGAGATTTATTCTTGGGATATTTGTTTCCCTGAATAGATGCGCCCAAAGCGTGCCAAGCAATTTGGCTATCTGCTTTTTTTCTTGCGAAGAATACACCCGTTGAGTCGATTTTTGCAATAATTCTCTAAATTCTGCCGATGCTGTGTAGATGTTATTTTCTGCCGATATCGGCTCTTTCGATTTTATTTTTAGTTCTTTAATTGCATCGCTAATATTTACAAATTGCAATCTGTCGGATACAACCTGATAACCCCACATAACGCCCATCGCATAACTTACAGAGTCGGTGTCGCTGCTCGAACTGCTTAAATGCGATTGACATGAACCAACAGCAATTACGCTTATTAAAATTGATAAAAATACACATATTTTTTTCATATAATCTTTATTTTTTATTCTTTATTTTTTGTTTCAACATTTTTCGAACTGCAAATATACAAAATTACAAGTTTGTACGAGTATATAATTTAAAATTTTCGTTGAACATATAAAGTAATATATTTATTTACAGACAAATAAATATTTATAAAATTTTGCCATAATCGAATATTTTTTAATTTATTTTAGAAATCAGCAGCGAACTGTCGCCGTAACTCAAAAAACGAAAATCATTTTTCATTGCATAATCGTAAACTTTGCGCCAGTCGTTGCCAATAAACGCCGCCACCAGCAACAATAATGTGCTTTTGGGCTGATGAAAATTTGTAATTAAACGATTCACTATTTTTTGTTTATATTCGGGCAAAATCATTATTTGTGTTGATGCGCAAAGTTGGTGTAAATTATTGTTGTCGAGATAATTTATTATGGCATTTAGCGATTCTTCTGCGCTTATTTTACAATCATTATTATAAGGCTCAAATTGTTCAATATTTAAATTTTCGGGATTATTATTTTTAATTAATCGACAACCGAGCCAGTACAAACTTTCGAGTGTGCGCACGCTTGTAGTGCCAACAGCAGTAATGTTTCCGAGATATTTAATTATTTTTTCGACAGTAGTTTTTTTTACAAAAAAATGTTCGGTGTGCATTATGTGTTCGTTGGCAAAATTGGTTTTTACGGGCTTAAATGTTCCTGCGCCCACGTGTAAAGTTATTTCGTCAATTTCGATATTTCGCGATTTTATATTTTGCAAAACCGCATTGCTGAAATGTAATCCGGCAGTTGGCGCAGCAACCGAGCCTTCTTGTTTCGAATATATTGTTTGATAACGTTCGGTATCAATTTCTTGCGATTCGCGTTTAAGATAAGGCGGAATGGGCATTTTGCCGCACACATCCATAACTTGTGCAAACGATAATTGCAAATTCCAACTGAATTTTAGTTTTAATAATTCGCCATCGCTGTCAATTTTTTCAACGCTTAGTTGGTTGTGAATATTGTTGTAAATAAACGGTTTTATCAATATTTCATTTTTCCATTTTTTGAGATTTCCGACAGTGCAATTCCAAATACATTCGACGGTTGCTGCAAAATTTTGTTCGTAATTATTTGGATAAAGCGGTTCGAGGCAAAAAATTTCTATTTGTGCGCCTGTCGGTTTATGAAAAATTATTCGTGCATGAACAACTTTTGTATTATTAAAAACGAGCAGCGAATTTGAATTTAAATAATCGGGCAAATTGCAAAAAGTTTTGTTATCAATTTTACCATCGTCGTAAATCAAAAGTTTTGACAAATCGCGCTGTGGCAAAGGAAATTTGGCAATGCGTTCGTCAGGTAAATTATAATCAAATTCGTTTATTTTTATTTTGTTCATGGTTTTATTTTAAATCAATTTGTATATACGGATTAGATTTGATTTGCTCAATCCATTGTGCTAATTTGAAAAAATCAGAATTAATGTTTTGTTTTAAATTCATAAACAGTCTTCGTAAATCAGGATTGTTTTTTGACGTAGCGTGTTTTGTTATTTTTTTCAAATTTTCTAAATCGGTTGGTAAATTATAATCGCTGAGCGAGATATTACATTGTTGTGCTGTGTGTAATATAAAATTTTCTATTGCTTTACTTATTTTTATTATGTAATGTGGTTTATTTTCATGTTTATATATTGATAATTTATTGTGCTTTTTTATTAAAACAAAAACATTAAAATCTTTTGGTTTCACTTTATCATCATCAATAATTCCCAATGCAAATTCATTTGCTAATTGGATTTTCATTATACTTAATACTTTTATGCAATTTTTTTGATGGTTATATCCTTTTGTTCTTACAGGCGGAACAAGCGTTTCAATAAGAATTGTATCGGCATAACATTCAACTAAAATATTACTATCCATTTTTTACAAAAACTTTTCGATGTTAAAAAATAAATCTTCTCCATAATTGTAAATGTCATCAACTTCTTCGTCGGATAGCCGTTTTGCAGTTGTTTGTCCGTCTTTAAAATCCAATAAAAATATAGAAACTTCTTTTCTTACATCAGCATATTCAATAAAATCGTTTAAAATAACAGGACTGTGAGTTGCTATAAAAAATTGATTATTTTTGCTGTTGATAATATCTTGTGTAATAGTTTTTATATATGGCGGAAAAGCGTGCGCTTCGGGCTCTTCAAACAGCAAAACAGAATTACTGTTGGACGCAATTGCGGTTTTGTAAAATATAACACGTTGCAAAGTATCGGCAATAGACGAGTATGGCAGTTGAAAAACTTCATCGCCGTTTAATCTGCGTTGTATTTTTAAATTATTGCTTGATTTATCAAGAACATATTCTAATCCGAATTTAGAAAATTCTTTTTTCATCCACGATTTTACATCTGCAACATTTTCGCTATACGATAACGTGTCGATAATGTTTTCGCCAAAAGGCGGCAACAGCAATTTATTTCCTGTTGATTGCCATTTATTTTTAGATTGAAAAATATATCGTTTAATATTACTGTTGTGAGATTTATTTTCGTCATTAAAAATATCATTATTTTTTTTTGTAAAACCAACACTAACAAAATCTAAATTTTCTAAAAAAACATAAGTTACTATTTGATTTTCAGTATCACGTAAAAATTGTATTGGTGGAAATATATCAATATTAACACTTATTTTTTCAAGATTTGTTTCAACGCCGAAAGTTTTATTTTCTACATTATAAAAAAGTTCATTTAGATGTTCTACTCTAATAAAATTATTAAGATTTTCGCCTTTTCTCAAAAACGGTATGCTAAACAAACTCAATGCTTCCAACAAATTTGATTTTCCTACATTTGGATAGCCAATAAACAAATTAATACGCTTGCAATTTTGTAAATCCAAATTGCGTATTGATTTGAAATTATTAACGTTTATGTGTTTAATAAAGTGTTCCATTTAATATTATTCTAAAAAAATTAAACAAAGATAATTATTAATTAAATAATTTTTTATTTTGTTCATTAGTTTTATTTTAAATCAATTAAAGTCCTCGTAATATTATCTGTTTTGAGTCTTTTATATTTTTTTCCGATTTTGTCAATATTTTTATAATCCATAAATCAACATTATCGTTTTTGTTTTCAAGTTTATCAACAATTATTCTAAAAACATAATCTTCATCTACATTGTATTCATCAGAGTTGTGTTTTATAATTTTATCATCTATCATAAATATTGCAGGTTTATCGTCGCCCAAATTTGTGTATTTTGCTTTCAAATCGCGTAAACTGATTGAGTTTGTTGTGGGAGTAAATTCTTGTTTTGTTGTTATATAAATTTGTCCATAATAATTCATTCCATCAATTATTGTATCCCTTTTCCCCACATTAATAGATTCTATTTGTTCTTGTTTTAATACCGACATAGATTTCAAAAATAATTTGTTATTTACAAAATATACAGGTTCGTTAATTTGCTTTCTTTTATATTCATAAACAACTTTTATTGAATTATTTTTATATCCGTTTTTACTGTTTGTTTCTTGCCCAAAAATATTTGCTGCAAAAAACATTAATGCGATTATTGCAAAATTTTTCATAATATTTTTATTTTAAATTGTGTGTTTATATTTTTTTGATTTCATAATATCATTATATAACCATATTTTTATATCATTTTCCATAAATGATTTGCTTTTTTTGATTAATACTTTGTTATTTAACTTCTTTTTTTTATTAATCTGAGTGACCAATAAACCATATTTAAAAATAATCCCATAATGATAGTCATTCCCCATGTTCGTGTGTGCGAAAGCGGATTTATAATTCTATCACTTATATCGTAAATTAATTTAAACGGCTCGGTTATGATATCCCAACTATTCCATCGCAAATATCTGCCTATATAAATGCCAAAACTTCCTAAAAATAAAAGTGTTGTAGATATTATTGAAATGTATTTTTGTTTAAAATATTTACTCAAAAGATGTTCAATATCCAACAAACTTAAAAACCCAAAAAGCAAACCTGTCCATGCAAACGAAAGTATTAATATCAAATCAAACCAAATTGGGACTGATGTTTTTTGATTTAAATGAAATAAATCGGTAAGAATATACGGTGCATTTGGAAAAAATACTAACCACGATGCCAAAATAACGAAGATTGAAATTTTAGATTTTTGAATATTTGGTTTTATAATAGT
>JAITPP010000093.1 GCA_031289385.1 Prevotellaceae bacterium
TCTTGCTGTTGAGTTATATCATTCCGATTATCAAATATTTCTATCTTTTCTTTTACGTTTTTTCTTGCTCCGTAGCTACTGCTTCCACCCACCGAAAAAGCAACTAATGATGTCCAAACAGATAAAAGTATTAATTTGCACATAAAAAAATACGAGACCACGCCACCGTCAAAGAACAAGACGCAAAAGGATGTTGTGGAAGAAATGAAATTTGACGGTTATAATGCCGATTTGAATTTTGTTGTAGAATTTGTTTCGTCTAATGATTATAAGCAATTTGCCGATAATAAAGAATATTTGTCGTCGGTTTCTGTGGAGAATTATAAGGAGCTGGCAGAAAAATTGAGAAATCAAATAATAAATGAGAAAAATCTCAATGCAGTTGTGTTTTACGACCCTGCTGCCGAAAGAAAAAATGATGATAGTTTATCGTGGAAAGAAAATGAAAAAGAAGGTTTAATACATTCTAAAGAACTGTTAATAAATCAGGTAGAAGACTTTGTCAGTTGGCTGAAAGCAGAAAAAATTTTAACGAAATAATAAAAATGCACATTACCCTACATCTTACGACTGCCTGCAATTATCAGTGTTCGTACTGTTATGCCCACCCGACAGCAAAAGGCATTGATATGACACAGGATATTGTAGATAAATCTATTGAGTTCGCTACAAAAATCGGTGGCACAAATATCGGTATCATCTTTTTCGGTGGAGAACCCTTGCTGAAAAAAGATTTGATTCTTTATGCAGTTGAAAAGTGTAAAGCAATTGAAATAAGCAATAAATATCAATCACATTATCATTTTAAAATCACAACAAACGGTCTTCTTTTGGACGAGGAATTTCTTGAATTTTCGCGTACTGCAGGAATCGCTATCGGGCTGAGTTTGGACGGCGCAAAAGCTGCACACGATGCTAACCGCAAGTTTCCAAACGGTAAAGGAACTTTCGATTTTATAGCGCCAAAACTTGATTTGTTGTTAAAAAAACAACCCTACACAAAAATCTTTCAGGTAATAAATCCCAACAACGTTGAATATTACGCCGATTCGGTGAATTTTTTTGTCGAAAAAGGATTCAAATACATTATTTCATCACTGAATTACGATGCCGAATGGACGGAAAAATCGCTGAAAGAACTTGATAATCAGTATAAAAAAATTGCAAAACGCTACAAAAAATGGACACTCGACGAGCGCAAATTCTATTTCAGTCCGTTTGAGATGAAGTTTGCTACGCATATTCGCGGAAACGCTGACAATCAATACGGCTGTAAACTATCCCAACGGCAAATTTCCATTGCACCCGACGGGCTGATTTACCCATGCGTACAGTTCGTAAAAGACGGCATCAGCAACAAAGCCTTCTCCATCGGCAACGTATGGGATGGTTTTAATGAGATGCGCACAATTCTGCTTAACGAATCTTTAACTGAAAAAGAAACATGTCGTGAATGTGCCATAAAAACAAGGTGTTACAACACTTGCAGCTGCCTGAACTACCAAACAACAGGAATGATAAACGCCGTTTCGCCATTGCTTTGTGCAACGGAACGGATGCTCGTTCCGATTGTAGATGCTTTAGGCGCAGAACTTTACAAGGTAAAAGCGCCAATGTTCATCCAAAAGCAATACAACACGGTTTATCCGTTGCTTTCGATGTTGGAAGACGATGCACACTCAAAATACGTACCCAATAATAATAAATAGAATGTATCATGAAAATAGAACCTGTAAGATATTATAAGTCACCTGATTACCCTACCATTGAGCGTTATGTATATAACCCTCGGGAATTTTTACGGCACACGCCGCATTCCTGGTTCGGCAATACTGCGGTTTGGACAGCATTGGTTGCTTTTTCGATAGGTGGAAACAGTTGCAAAGACGGCAAGAAGCCTGCAAAAAATGGCATAGAAATAGTTGATACTCACGAAAATGAAATTCAACAGAAAAAAAACTCCCAAAAAAGGAAGTCGTTTGTAGCCCCTGTTTTTATCCATGGCGAAGGAGTAAGCGCCTTTGGCTGCGTTGTGATAGCGCCGCCTGTTATTATTTCCGAACAGGATGCAATGCAAATAATTGTAAATGAATTAAATAAACATAATATCAAATTAGATGTCCAAACAGATAAAAGTATTAATTTGCACATAAAAAAATACGAGACCACGCCACCGTTAAAGAACAAAACGCAAAAGGATGTTGTGGAAGAAATGAAATTTGACGGCTATAATGCCGATTTGAATTTTGTTGTAGAATTTGTTTCGTCTAATGATTGTGCGCAATTTGCCGATGATGAAGAATATTTGTCGTCAGTTTCTGTGGAAAATTATAAGGAGCTGGCAAAAAATTTGAGAAATCAAATAGTAAAAGAGAAAAATCTCAATGCAGTTGTGTTTTATGACCCTGCTTGTAACATAGAAACAAATAATGAGGAAAGTTTTTGGGACAATTACGATAAATATAAGAAAAAGGCACAAAAAAAATCTAAAAAACTGTTAATACAACAGGTCGAAGATTTCGTCGAGTGGCTGAAAACGGAGAAAATATATTAGTAATATTATATAGATGATTAAAACGGCAAGTTTATTATTCCTGATATGTTTTTTCTCAGGAAATTTTTATGCACAAAACAACAGAGAATTGAGGGTGTATGATAATAGCGGTACACTGCAAGCATTTACTCTGAACGAAGTGCAAAAAATCACTTTTACAGACACGGAAATGGTAATCAATAAAAATGACGGAAACGCATTACCTGTCTTGTTTTCGGATTTACACTATTTCAATGTGTCGAGCATTGTTACTGCAATTCCGAAAATTAAAACACCCGAATCGACGGTTTATTTTTCCGACGAATCGGGAGAAGTGAAAGCGAGAAGCCTTTCAAAAATTACCGAATTATCCCTGTTCGATATTCGGGGACGGAAACTACAACAAATTCTGCCAAATGCTATGGAAGCAAATATGCGGTTATCATCTTATCCTAAAGGAATATACATTGTTCGCGTAGCAGATGGAGCCGGAGTTACAGTAAAAAAAATCATGAAAAAATAAGCAAAAACTATGAAAAAGGTATATTATTACAC
>JAITPP010000097.1 GCA_031289385.1 Prevotellaceae bacterium
CATGATTTGAATCTCGAAAATTTGAAATTTTTCCACAAAAACATTCCCGAACTTCTTGAAGTTTCTATCGGACACGCCCTAATAAGCGATGCCATTTACTTTGGACTTGAAAATACCGTGCAACTTTACTTGCGGCAGTTGAAAAGTTTGTAAAGTTATAAAGTTTATCAAGTTCGTAAAGTTTATCAAGTTCGTAAAGTTTTTAAAGTTATAAAGTTTATCAAGTTATAAAGTTTATCAAGTTTTAAAGTTTATCAAGTTCGTAAAGTTTTTAATTAATTACTGCTTGTGTGCATTTGTAAGTTAATAATCAATAAGTTAAGAAATTAAACGAAGTTATAGAAGTTATTTGTGAAGATTTATTGATGTAAAAAAATCTTGCGAACTTTGTGGTAAAAAAAAGAAAAAACAATTACGAATTACGAGATTTGCAGAATAAAAAAATATTTGTGTTCGTTGTGAAAATCTTTGCGAACTTTGTGGTAAAAAACAAAAGCAATTACAAAATTACAAATTACGAGATTTGCAGAATAAAAAAATCTTTGTGTTCTTTGTGAAAATCTATGTGAACTTTGTGGTAAAAAACAAAGTCCTGCCCGTTCGGGCAACGCCTGCAAACAATTTATTTTGCAAAAAATATCGCCTCAAAAAAAGATTTAGCCCTTATCAAAACTCAGGCTATTTATTATTTGCTATTTACTATTTATTATTTCCCTAACTTCTTTTAACTTCCCTAACTTCTTAACTTCCCAATCTTCCAATATATTCAAGAAACATAAGCCAGTGTTACAATACTTATTCGGCAATCTGTTTCCGATAATATTGCATTGCAGCAAGCCTCAATAGTTGCTCCTGTTGTGAGTACATCATCAACCAAAAGTATATGCTTGTTTTTTAGTTTTTCGGCGTTGACTGTTGTAAAAACATTTGACACATTATGCCACCTTTCCATACGGTTTTTTTTAGTCTGTGTATTTGTAAATTCGGCGCGTATAAGTGTTTTTGTATCAACAGGTTTATTCATTGCTTTTGAAAGTCCTGTACAAATTTTTTCACTTTGGTTATATCCTCTCAATTTTTGTTTTTTGGGATGCAAAGGAACAGGAATAATAAAATCAACGTCGGAAAACGCCGCACAGTTCGACAATTCGTTGCCAAACCACAAACCGAGTTCAATGCCAATATCATCGCGCCCCGAATATTTTAATTTGTGCAAAAGCGTTCTGTATTTGCTTCCCCGAGCAAAGAAAAAATACGATGCCGCAGCAACAACAGGCACACGTCCCCAAAAAACTTTTTCGACTGAATTTCCGCGCTCGTTCCAATTGCGTGTAAGCGGAATATCAATACGGCAGTTGGAACAAATGATTTTTTCGCCACGCACAAGCGACGTGCTGCATACATCGCAAAGCTGGGGATATATCAAATCGAAAAAATATTTTATAAATTTAACAATTCCTATCATATCTGATTATTAATTACATTCACCTGCAAAAGTAAAAAAAACAAATTAACACACTTTAAATTATTTGTTAATTTGCATTAATTAGCATACCTTTGTGTGAAATAAATACAACAACAATAACGAGTAAGACGAGATAATTTCCTGTGTACAAGAATTTTAATTTTATATTTTAAATATTTTTTAACTCATAATAAACTATAACATCAATGAAAAAACTATTAGTTTTAATTGGATTGATTGGGCAAACAGTATTTGCCCAACAAGTTGAAGTAAAATCAATCGATTTATTGAAAGGGACAGAATTCGGAGGATATCATTTCGCCGTATATAGTCCACAGGGAACTTATTTGCTTACGTCATCCGCAAATTATGCAGGATTAAAGCAAATAACGTTGGAAACAGGCGAGGTGAAAATTATTACACAAGAGCCCGGCGCAGGATACGATGTAAAAATCAGCGCAGATGAATCAACAATTTTGTTTAAGAAAACAGAATTTATTAACAATTTGCGGTACACATCATTGTATCAGTATTCGCTTGAAAATAAAAGCGTAGCAAAAGTAGAAAATGCCAGCAGAGAAAAATTAACTCCTGCGTTTGCACAAAACGAACCACTGTTTGTGAAAGGTAAAAATCTTGTAAGAAACGCTAAAACAACAGCAGCAGTAACGCCATTTATCACTATCGACAATAAAAAAATGGTGCTGTACAGCGGTAATACAAGCAAAATTCTCACTCCAAACGGAGAAAATGAAAGCTATTTTTGGGCAAGCGTATCGCCCGACGGCAAACACATTGCTTATGCCGTTGCGGCAAAGGGAACATTTGTTTGTAAAATTGATGGCACAAACGTTGTTTCGCTGGGAAAAAAACTAAATGCGCCTGTGTGGTTAAACAATCAATGGATTGTAGGCATGGACGATATTGACGACGGAACAATTGTACTTTCATCAACAATTGTAGCATCATCCATAGATGGAAAAGTGCGTCAAACATTGTCAACACCTTCGTTAAAAATAGCAATGTATCCTGCGGCATCGCCCAACGGAAAACAAATTGCATTTGAAACCGAAAAAGGTGAAATTTATTTAATGAATATCAATATAAAATGACGACAACTATGAAAAAGATTATTTTATTATTATTTTTATTTGTATCTTTTGCAGGTACAATTATAGCACAAACCGATTTAACAGGCATAAAAATATATGTTAATCCGGGACACGGAGGATATGATAGCGACGACCGCAGTGTTGCAACTATTCCATTTCCAACAGAATGGCAAAATTCTGACGGATTTTGGGAATCAAAATCGAATTTAATGAAAGGGCTTTATTTACGCGATTTATTATTAGCGGCAAATGCTACGGTTATGATGTCCAGAATAACAAACACCTCTGCTGACGATAGAGGATTATCTACTATTGTTGCCGAAGCCCATGCGTTTCAACCTGATGGATTTTTATCAATACACAGTAATGCAAATGGTACGGCAGATAACAGTACAAATTATCTGTTGTTTTTATATTCAGGCACTGATGCTGCATCATTTTATCCCGATTCTAAACCGTATGCTACAGCATGCTGGCCTTTTGTGATTGATAATCAACTTACCTCATGGAGTTCTACATCAACTCGTATCAGAGGCGATGCCGATTTTTACGGTACAGGACAAGCATATTTAGGCGTTTTAAAAAACTCAGATTACAGAGCCTTTCTTTCCGAAGGTTCGTTTCACGATTATAAACCCGAAACCCACAGGCTTTTAAATCAAGATTATTGTAATCTTGAAGCATACAGATATTGTCAATTTTTTCACAGTTTTTTCAGTCGTCAGATGCCAAACACAGGAACAATTGGAGGCTGGGTAAAAAGCGAAAACGAAAAAATGGCACATCCTCTTTACGGATTCAGAGCAGGAAGCCCCGACCAGTGGAAACCGCTGAACGGAGCTACCGTAAAACTTTTTGACGCTACAGGTAGCACCCAATTGCAAACTTATACAACCGACGATTGGTACAACGGTATTTTTGCATTCTACAACCTTCTACCCGGCAGCTATAAACTGAAATTTGATGCAACCGACTATGATACCGACACCGTTATAAACGTTACGGTAGAAGCAGGAAAAATTGCCTACGCAAAAGTTCAACTGTTTAACGAAAACATACCCGTTACGCACGACTATGCTGAGGATTATCCCGAACCGGTACAGGATGTTGCAGCCGCAGCGCTTGGTAATTACAATTTTACAGAAATAAACAAACAATTGCCGGCGTGGCTCTCCGACGCTACTACAATTAAACGCGCTATTTACCGCAACGAAAAAATTTATGTGCTTACCACCGAGCCTAAAATATACGTAATAGATGCGCTCACATACGCCCTTATCAGAGAATTAGACTTAACAGGAATTACAGGCGGCTCGCACTCAATACTCAGCGATATAGCCTTTACAGCCGATAATTACCTGCTCGCTTGTAATAAAGACGATATTGCACTTCCTGCCGCCGCAGGACAGTCCTTTAAAGTTTACACATGGGATAGCGATGCTGCCGCACCAACCTTACTTTTTGAAACATCATATCAAGCAAATTGGGGCGTAGGAACTGTTGGTGAAACATTTACGGCAAGCGGACCTCGCTGGAATGTACGAATTTATACAACAGCGGTAACAACAGGATCATCAAAACAAATTCGTATATTAGCGCTTGAATACGATGATGCAAATCCAACTTCCATACTCATGAAATTTATGGGAAGTGCTGACGTTGCACATAATGGTGCTGCTATCTATACCGAAGCAATGTGGGGAGAACATCCCATATTTACAATTTCACCTTCGGGCGACCGCGACCATATCTATCTTGACAGCGAAATTTTACAACCACTCGAATATCAGTTTGATTGGAGTCTTCCCGACAGATATCCGCTAACACTTAAAGCAACATTTACCGAAAAATCGGGATACACAATTGATAACGTAGCACGCGGAGGTATGTATTTCCGCTATGCTCAACATATATTTTGGGCTGCGCCTGTTTGCCAAACAACAAAAGCTCAGGTTGGCGTTGTTCTGTTTGATGTTACCGATGGTTTAAACCAAGCCGTAAAAATTTCTGAAAAATATCCTTCT
>JAITPP010000142.1 GCA_031289385.1 Prevotellaceae bacterium
ATAGCATATATAATTGAAAAAGAACGCGCCGACAAACGCGAAATATACATGAATTTATTTGAAAAATTACCCGAAGAGCACAAATTGCCGCTATCAACAGAACAATATCTACTGAATTTCGGTGCAATGAATATGAAAACGGCATTAGAACCTTATAAAAACAGCATTGAAGGACAGGGATTACGTCCTACAATTGGCGGAATAAAGCGTACTTACGATTGTTTTGACTTGAGATTTCGCGACTATTCGCACGTAAAATGGACGGTTAAGTACGATCCTGACAATTTGCAGCAAATATTAGCGGTGAGCGAAGATGAAAGTCTGCGATTTATGCTTGAACAAAAGTATGAACAACCAATGGCGCTTAGAGATCGTCAGGCGGGTGATGCAGAGGAACTGACTCGCATACGTGAATTTAACAAAAATCTTGAAAATAAAGTTATCGAAAGCCTTACTATTTCGAGTGAAAAAACACAACAATTGCTTATAAATAATAATCAAATTGATAGTAAATTATCACAACTTCTTATTTGCGACAGCAAAGGGCAGCATAAGGACCGCGTTAGCGCACGCAGAAAAAAAACGCAAAAGCGAAAAATTGAAGATGTGAATGTGATTGAATCGAATAATATAAATGTTGAGATAGACGATGAAAAATCAATATATGACCTTTATTAGTTATAAAGTTTGTAAAGTTATAAAGTTTATAAAGTTTGTAAAGTTATAAAGTTTATAAAGTTATAAAGTTATAAAGTTTGTAAAGTTCATAAAGACAAAAAAATAAACCCTATAAATAGATAGAAAATGAAACAGATTGAAAAAAATGACATCAAACAAAAACTTGCAGAATATTGTGAGTTAAAGGGCAGTCAAAATAAGGCTGCAAACAGTTTGCGCGGCGTTAGTTCGGCAACTGTTACGCAAATTTTGCGCAATAATTGGGATTTAATTAATGATGATATGTGGCGCAATATTGCATCACAAATCGGTTACGACCAGCGCGCGTGGGTGGTGGTAGAAACACGCGGCTACAAACGAATGTACAACTTGCTTAGCGATGCGCAAGACAATGCGCTTGTATCGGCAGTTGTTGGCGATGCTGGCTGTGGCAAAAGCGAGGCTATTAAAAGTTATGCAGCACGGCACAAACAAGTATTTAACTTATCGTGTTCGGAATATTGGAATAGAAAAATATTTTTAAGCGAACTATTGCAGTGCATGGGCGTCGATTACACAGGATGTACAGTTGGCGAAATGATGTATGAAATAATATCGGCATTGAAAAAATACGAAGGTCCGCTTGTTATTCTCGACGAAGCCGATAAACTTAGCGACCAAGTGCTTTACTTTTTTATTTCGATATTCAATAAATTGGAAGACCATTGCGGCATAATGTTGTGTGCAACCGATTTTTTGGAAAAACGAATAAAAAAAGGCGTGCGCACGAATCGTAAAGGATACAAAGAAATTTACAGCCGCGTTAATAAACGATTTGTGCCTATTCAGATAGCAAATTCAGAGGATATAGCGGCGGTGTGCATGGCTAACGGAATTTTAGACGAAAACGAAATTACGAAGATAATTGATGATAGCGACAATGATTTACGGCGGGTAAAACGCCTCGTTCATGCGGTTAAAAGTCGTAAGTCGTAAGTCATAAGTATTTAAGAAATGGCAAGAGCGTTGAGTAATAATAATGTGTTGGATGCAAAATTTAATGTTGCAGATTTCGGCGGCGAATGGCTGGCATCTTTCGGACGTCCCGAACTGCGCGGCTCGTGGATAGTTTTCGGTGGCAGCGGCAGCGGCAAAACAACATTTATGCTGATGCTTGGTAAATATCTTACAAAATTTACAAATGTGGCATACAACAGCCTCGAACAGGGATTGTCGCTGAGTTTGAAAAAAGCATGGGAACGTGTAGGTATGGAAAATGCGGGCAATAAAATAATATTGCTTGAAAAAGAATCGCTGAAAGATTTACGCACGCGCCTGAGAAAAAAACGCAGCCCTGACGTGATATTAATAGACAGTTTGCATTATTGGCTTGGATTTAAGATGAGCGATTATATGAGCCTTGTCGGCGATTTTCGCAACAAACTGTTTGTGTTTTGCGCACACGAACAAAATAAAGAGCCAAAGGGTGGCGTGGCTCAATATATACGTTATAACAGCGATGTAAAAATTCATGTTGAAGGCTACAAAGCATATATTACCACACGCTATGAAGATAGAGAAAATAACGAAGGCGGCGAAGATTTCGTAATATGGAAACAAGGCGCAAACGAATTTGATGCGGATAATTTATAAAGTTCATAAAGTTATAAAGTTCATAAAGTGAAAAATTAAATTTTAAAATAATAAAAATATGAAAACAAATATTATAGATAAACAGCAAAAATGGCTACTCAAAAAGTTTCACACGCTGTGTGGAAGACTTGGCATGAGTACAGAAGAAAAAAGAGCGATGATATTCGACAATTTCGGCGTTGAAAGCAGCGCAGATATTAGCATTAACGAATTGCTAACGATTTGCTTTGCGTTAGAAAAACAATTAAACCCCGACTTGCAGGAACTCGACCGCTGGCGCAAACGAGCAATGGCAGCAATAGGCGGCTATCTGCAAGCCACAGGGCAACAGAACACGTGCGACAAAATAAAGGCTATCGCCTGTCGCGCTTCGGGATATGATAACTTCAACAAAATTCCTAAACAGCGTTTAATCGACATTTATTACGCATTTAAAAACAAACAAAAAACATTTAAGCAAGT
>JAITPP010000350.1 GCA_031289385.1 Prevotellaceae bacterium
TCCGATATTTTTTCTTCTGTTTTTTCTTTTACCGAATCCAAATTATTTTTTGTTTCGGCAACAGGTTTTTCTTCGGTTTTTTCTTTTACCGAATCCAAATTATTTTTTGTTTCTGCAACAGGCTTTTCTTCTGTTTTTTCTTTTATCGAATCCGAATTATTTTTTGTTTCGGCAACAGGTTTTTCTTCTGTTTTTTCAGGTTTTACGGTTTCTGAGGGCTGCGTGTCGGATGAATTATTATATTTTTCGTATTGTTGTTTGTATTTGCTGAACGCCGAAAAAACACTTTTTGCAATTTTTGTTTGATTTTCTACATCTGCAAGTATTTGCTCGTCGTTAGGATTTGATATAAAGCCCAATTCAATCAAAATACTTGGCATTGCCGTTTTCCACAGCACCAAAAATCCTGCTTGTTGCACGCCTTTATCAATTTTCAGCGGGCTTGTTTGCAAAAGTTCTTTTTGCACAAATTCGGCAAGCGTAAAACTTTCGTTGCGATGCGCATATTGCATCAGCGAAAAAATGATATACGATTCGGGCGATGTAGGGTCAAAACCCTGATATTTTGATGAATAATCATCTTCCATTGTAATTACGGCATTTTCGCGGCGCGACACTTCGAGGTTTGCCTGCGATTTATGCGTTCCCATTATCCACGTTGAAACGCCTCGTGGCGTGGAAGTTGTGAACGCATTTACGTGAAATGATATAAACAAATCGGCATTATTGCGATTGGCAATATTTGTGCGTTCGTTTAATTCAATAAACACATCTTTGTTGCGAGTGTAAATAACTTCTATTTCCGGAAAACTTTTTTTTATAAATTCGCCAAATTTTAACGCTACGGAAAGAGTAATATCTTTTTCGTTAATTTTTTTTCCTCGCGCTCCTGGATCTTTTCCACCATGCCCCGCATCTATAACAATTTTTTTAATTTGCTGTTGACTAACATAATTTTGAGCGTTTGCAAAAATTATGGAAATACAAAAAAACGTTAAGCAGCATACGATATATGGTATCTTATTCGCAAAATATGTCAAAAACTTCTTTTTCATATAACAATTATTTATTAAATTTCATTAGTTTTGTACGCTTTTTTTGTGCATAAAGCCACAAATAAGATGCAAATATAATAATTTTTGATGATAAAAATAATACGTTATATATCGTTAACATTTATGATGCTGTTCGGATGTTTGTATGGTGCGAGTGCCATTCCGCAAAGCATTACCGATACGGTAACAATACAGGATACGTCTTCGTTTGTTATTGATTCCGTTTCGTTTTACGCCGATTCTGTTTTTATTGAAAAAGCAGGCGAAAAGGTGCTTATAGAAGCCCCTGTGCTTAAAACTGCCGATAGCGCTATTGATTTTGATGTTGCTAACGGAAAATCGTATATGTTCCGCAATGCCGAAATTACTTACATGGATAAACAAATAAAAGCCGATTACATTGAATTTGATGCGAATAAGAAAATAATTTACGCCAAAGGACTTGTCGATACGTCGGGTAAAATAGTAGGAAGCCCTGTTTTTAAAGATGGAAACGATATTTACAACATAGAAGAACTTTATTATAATTTTGAAACAAAAATTGCCAAGATAATTCACGTCATCACTCAGCACGGCGAGGCTTACATGCACGGCGATACCATTAAAAAAATGCAAGACAACACAATTTTTTCAAAAGGCGGAAAATTCACAACCTGCAATGACGAACAACATCCTCACTTTTACATAAAAATGCGAAAATCGAAAATGATTCCTGCAAAAAAAGCCGATGAAAACGGCAAAGGCAGTAAAAACGGACAAATGATTTTCGACTTTGCGTATTTGGTTGTCGAAGATGTGCCGCTGCCGCTGTTTATTCCTTTCGGATTTTTTCCTTTAATGACAGATGCCTCGTCGGGCGCAATAATTCCAAGTTACGGCGAAGAAGCAGAACGCGGATTTTATCTGCAAAAATTCGGCTATTATTTTATATTGTTCAAAGATTATGTTGATATGGAACTAACAGGCGATTGGTATTCAAAAGGCTCGTGGGGTTATCAGATAGCATCGCGATATATGAAAAGATATAAATTTACGGGAAGCCTGAATTTTCAATCGGCAACAATAAAACTTGGCGATAAAGGCTCGCCCGATTATAATGTTTCAAAAAGTTTTTCGCTGTCGTGGAGTCATCAAAAAGCACCGCAAACTAATCCCACAGTTAATTTTCAGGCAAGCGTAAATTTTTCATCATCAACACATAAACAATACAACGAATCGACAATACACAACGACCATCTTCAAAATACGGCAAGTTCAAGTATCTCGTTTTCAAAAAATTGGGAAGGAACACCGTTTAGCATGACAGCAGGTTTTACTCACAGCCAAAATATGCGCGACAGCACGTATTCAATAGGTTTTCCGACTTTTACGTTTGCGATGACAACAATTTATCCTTTCAGAAGTAAAAACAGCACAGGCAAAAAGAAATTCTACGAAAATATAAGTTTCGGATATAATACAAATTTTACCAACAGCGTTTCGAATGTTAAAGAAGACGAACTTTTTAAAGAGCCGTTTTGGGATGCCATGAAACACGGAATGAACCATAATTTTTCGATAGGATTGCCCACATTTACTTTGGCAAAATATATCACCGCAAGTCCGAGCGTAAGTTATGGACAAGTATGGTATTTTCAAAGCCGAACACGCAACTGGGATGGCTCAACAAATACGGTAATTTCAGATACAACTTCGTCGTTCGGCACTTTTGGAATGTCGCACACGTATTCGGGCGGAATTTCGTTTAACACCAGAGTTTACGGACTGTTCGACAAGTTTAAACCAAATTCGAAAATAAGAGCAATTCGCCATGTTATGACGCCAAGCATTTCGCTGAATTATACGCCCAATCAAATGATTGCCGCCAACGGCTGGCGAAAAGTACAAACCGATGCAAGCGGTAAAGAAGAATACTATAACATATATAATGCACCTGCAAATATCGGCACGCCGTCGGGAAGCAAAGCAAACGGAAGCATAAACTTTTCACTTGGAAATACTTTGGAAATGAAAGTAAAAGCCAAAAGCGACACATCCGAAAATGCCGAGAAAAAAATAAAATTGCTGGAATCGTTCAACATGAGTACAAGTTATAATTTGCTTGCCGACTCGATGAATCTTTCCAATATCTCGTTCAACGGATATACAAATTTATTTGATATTTTAAGAGTCAGTTTTGGCTTTCAACTCGACCCGTATGATGTAAATGGGCGCGGACAACGTATAAACAAATTTTATTGGGATAAACATTTTGCTTTGGGCGATTTTAAGTCATTTAATTTTTCAACCGATTATACATTTAGCGGCGGCAAAGGCAAAGGAACAGACGGCGGCTCAAAATCGTCGGGAGCGTTGCCCAACAGCCCAAACAATCAAAACAATTTTCAAAATGCAGATGGCACTGACGATAATTATTATTACTCGCCCTATTATGTCGATTTTAACGTTCCTTGGTCACTAACACTCCGATTAACATATTCATATAATAAATCATATTCATACAATTCCACAACAAAATCGCTGAGTGTAATAAAAACACATACGCCCACGCTTGATGTCAGCGGAGATGTAAATCTTACCTCCAATTGGAAAGTTTCGGCAACATCGGGATACGATTTTAAAGCAAAACAATTAACATCATCAACATTCAGCCTGTTTCGCGATTTGCATTGTTTTGAATTTTCGTTTTCATGGTCCCCCTTTGGATACAGAAAATACTGGGGCTTTACCATCCGAGCAAAATCATCCATCCTAAGCGATGCCATAAAATACGACAAACATTCGAGTTTCTATGATAATTATTAGATTAGTCGTAAGTTGTAGAGTCGTAAGTCGTAAGTTGTAAGTCGTAAGGGAGGAAGTTAATTTGAAAATTATGAGGCACAACAGGTAAAAGACAATTACGAATTACAAAATTACGAATTACGATTTTGGCGAATTAAAAATCCTTTGCGTACTTTGCAAAAACTTTTGTGTACTTTGCGGTAAAAAAACAATTACAAATTACGAAATTATGCGCCCTGAAAGGGCAAGTTAATTTTTCATAGGGCGTTGCCCTATGAAAAAAACACAACAAAAAAAAGTGCGGAGCACAAAAGATTTTTAGAATTGCAATCGCTCACCCGCACGACTTGTAGAATGAAGAAATTGAGATACTACTAATTTCATTGATTTATTTTTGCTGATTATAAAAATTACGGATAAAATATTATGTAAAACGCTGTAAATAAACTGATAATATAATTTACAAAAAATATTTTTCGGAAAAAAATCACTACTGTCCGCTAAAAAATAAAGATGCGGGCATTTTGTAATTACCTGCTTAATGGTTTTTTAATAATCATAACAAAACAAGAAATAAACATATATTTTTACAATAATGAAAGTTTATAAAGATTTTCAATTAATCAACTCAAAATTTAATCAACCCCCTAAAAAAATTAAAATTCCGTTTTCTGTTTTAAGTGTTCTACAAATTTATCAATACGTTCCATTTCGCGCGGAATTTGAATGCGTTGCGGGCAGTGTGGCGCGCATACTCCGCAACTTGTACAGTGATTTGCCTGTCGTAGTTTTGGCACGCTGCGGTCGTATCCTACAAGAAACGCTTGGCGGGCGCGGCGATAATTTTCGTCTTGCAAACTTTTCGGTACGTTGCCTTCGTTCACACAGCGATTGTAATGTGCAAATATTGCAGGTATATTCAAGCCATAAGGGCAAGGCATGCAATAATTACATTCGGTACACATTATCAGAGGATATTTCAACATTAATTGTGCAACATCTTCAAGTGTTGTAAGTTCGTGTTCGGTTACAGGTTGCAATGGCGAATATGTTTTTATATTTTCTTTCAAATGTTCCATATACACCATTCCGCTCAATACGGTAAGCACATTTTCGGGTGAGCCTGCATATCTGAACGCCCAATTTGCAGGGCTATCTTCGGGACGTATTTGTTTTAGAACATTTTGAGCATGATAATTCAACGTTGCCAATCTGCCGCCCAAAAGAGGCTCCATTATTACCGATTGAATATTGCGTTTCGACAGTTCTCCATACAGATATTCGGCGTTGGTATTAAATCCCGATGCGTGTTTCCAATCAACATAATTTAACTGAATTTGCACAAAATCCCATTTTATATCGGTAGAAAGCAGATAATCAAATACTTTCACATCGCCATGAAACGACCAACCAAGATTGCGTATGCGTCCTGCCTCGCGCTCTTTGAGAAGAAAATCAAGAATACCGTTGTCGTAAAAACGTTCTTTTAATGTTTGCATAGCGTCAGCGCCGCCGCCTACCGAATGTAGCAAATAATAATCCAAATAATCTGTTTGTAACTCTTTCATTGAATTGCGATACATGGCTATCGAGCCTTCTCTTGACCTTGTTACGGCATCTTCGGATTGGTTTGACATTTTTGTTGCAATAAAATATTTATTGCGGGGATGACGGCTAAGTGCAATTCCTGTTGCCGTTTCCGACCAGCCTCGCACGTATCGCGGAGATGTATCAAAATAATTTACACCGTGTTCGATAGCATAATCAATCAATTGATTAACTGTATCTTGATCTATTTCTTCGCCATCGCCGCCGGCTTTTTGACGCAGAGGAAAGCGCATACATCCGTAACCGAGAAGCGAAACTTTGTCGCCCGAATTGCGTGCTGTGCGATATGTCATTTTATCGGTGGGAACGTCAGACGTATCAATCACTGTTCCGCCAACCGATTTGTTTTTCGAATCGCAACCGTAAAGCGCGGCTGTTGATGCAATAGCGCCAATGCCTAACGTCTTCAAAAAATTTCTGCGATTTATTTCGTTTTTATTATTATTTTCCATAGTTTTTTCTTTTTCGTGATTAATTTTATAAAAATATCAAACTGTTCGATGTTTCTCATGTCCTTCTACATATATTGCGCTGAACGGACGTGCAGGACAAAGATTTTCGCATGCTCCGCATCCTATGCAACGTTCGGTGTCGATAGTCGGAATTTTAAGAGAATCGGGATTTTCGGCATCCTGTTTCACCATTTGTATTGCAGCCACAGGACAATGCCGCTCGCAATTTCGGCAACTTACGCTATCGTGAATTACTACGCAATTTTCTTTTACCCATACGGCGTGCCCGATTTGGGTAGCCGATTTATCCGCTGTTGTAATAAGATTTATTGCTCCCGTAGGACAAACTTCGGAACATTTTGTACATTCGGGACGACAATAGCCTCGTTCATACGACATTTCGGGTTGCATAAGCGCAGATAATTTATCTGACGGACGCAACACCTGATTCGGGCAAACCGACACGCACAATTGGCATGCGGTACAATGTTGAGCCAAATTGCGCAAACTTTCAGAGCCGGCAGGAACTATCGGCGTTGTACGATTTGGGATTTTTTTATTTTCTATTACCGCCAATCCGCCATCAACCATTTGTGAATATGCTTTAAATGTTGTGAAAAATGCAAATAAAGCCGTAATAGAAAAGAATTTACGCCGAGATGAATCATCCGTGTTATTATTATTTTCGGTTGTTTTTTGCACAGCCCGCAGCGGTGCATATTTTATGGCGTTTTTGTTACATTTTTCCATACAATCCATACATGTTACACAACGGCTGTAATCAATTTTATGCGCTTTTGAATTGATACACGAGGCTTTACAGTTTCGCGCACATAAGCCGCAACTGTTGCATTTTTCTTCATCAATAACAGGTTTGAAAAATGAAAATCGGGATATGAAACCTAATACCGTACCCACAGGACAAATTGTATTACAGTATGTTCGCCCGTTGCGCCAAGCCAAAACAGTAATTATTACAAATGTAGCGGCGGCAATAATAAAAGTTATCGCGCTTTTAATCCATACATCAACAGAATAAAACGTGTAACTGCCCATTCGCTCAGCAAAATATGCAATCAGATTGTTTCCCCATTGATACAAAGGTGCGAATAAATTGGATACTACACGCCCGTATCCGCTGTATGGTTCGATTAATGCAAATACAGAGTTTACGCCTGCAATAAAAACAATTACAAATATTGCCAATACGCCATATCGCAACCACGATATTGACGAAGAATAGACGAAACGGTTTTTTTTCCGTTTTCGTGCAATCCACGATATTATATCCTGATACACGCCAAGCGGACAAATCACAGAGCAATAAACACGTCCAAAAAGCAATGTAAGCACAATAAGCGCAACTACCACAACAACATTTAATGCCAACAACGCAGGCACAAATTGTATTTTTGCCATCCAGCCAAACCATCCGTGCAAAACACCTGTGAAATCAAGAAACAGCAATGTTATCACAGCAAAGCAAACGACAGCAGCAATTATTCTAATTTTTCGTAACATAATTTATTTTTTAAGTTTTTATTGTAGTAATATTTCATTCTTTTTTAATGCAAAATATTTTTTTATTTGTTACAGTATCAAAACTTTATGACTGTTTATTTTCAAAAAATAAATTTTGATTTTATAATATCGTCAAAAAATATCGCGTTTTTGATTATAAATTGTAACACAAAAATACCTTCTGCACGATGCAAATGTAACATTTATTTTTGTTACAACAAAGTGTTTAATATTTATCTTATTGCCTGCAACACTGCTAATTACAAATAAAAGATAAGATAAACATATTTTTTTTATCTGTTTTTGTTAAGATTTTTTATAATTTTGTTGGTCGATATTAACAATATTTATGTTTTGATATGTAAAAAAATAATCGAAAAAAATAAAAGCAGATGAAGAAATTAGTTGCACTAACAGGCGCGGGAATCAGCGCAGAAAGCGGAATATCTACGTTCAGAGATAGCGACGGGCTTTGGGAACAGCATAACGTTATGGATGTTGCAAGTATTGAAGGCTGGTACAAAAATCCTAAACTTGTTCTTGATTTTTACAACGAACGCCGCAAACAACTTGAAACAACTCAGCCCAACGCCGCTCACAAAATTCTTTACGAACTGGAACAGCATTTTAATGTTTGTGTGATAACTCAAAATGTTGATAATTTGCACGAACGCGCAGGCAGCACAAACATTATTCATTTGCACGGCGAACTGACAAAAATTCGCAGCGTTGCCGACGAAGATACAATTTACGAAATAGGCTACAAACCAATAAACATGGGCGATACCGACAAACACGGCTCTCAACTTCGTCCGCACATAGTGTGGTTTGGCGAGGCAGTTCCGATGTTGAATATTGCTGCAAAAATGGTTGATAACGCCGATATTATTGCAATAATAGGAACTTCGCTAAACGTATATCCGGCAGCAGGTTTGGTGAATTATAAACGCAACGGCGTTCCCGTATTTTTAATTAATCCGAACGACACAAATCCGTTTCACATACAAAATCTTACTTTGATAAAAGAAAAAGCAACAGTCGGCGTTGCTAAAATGCGAGATATTTTGTTGAAAGATATTTAGAAATCAATTACGAATTATCAATTACAAATTACGATTTTGCAGAGCAGAAAAGCAAGTTCGCAGGAATTGAGAATTGAAAATTGAGAAAAGTTGGGAACTTTGCGGTAAAAAATAAATAACCACAAAGCACACGAAGTATGCACAAAGAACACAAAAAAACATCAAATATAAATTGTGAAGTATTGATTTTTATTATAACAAATGCGCAACAGGTATTTCATTATTAAAAAAATTATTACCTTTGCTAAATAATATAAAAAACATTTCTATGGACTTTAAAGATTTAATAAAACACCGCTTGTTTTCGCAAAAAATATATAGCAAAAGTACGCTACGCCAATAAAAAAGCC
>JAITPP010000353.1 GCA_031289385.1 Prevotellaceae bacterium
ATGCTCGTTGCTGATTAAATTTAGATGCGCATTTATTCCCGCCAACAATCCTTGTGCGGCGGCTTCTTCGTAACCTGTTGTTCCATTTATCTGTCCGGCAAAAAATAAATTCTCAATTAATTTTGTTTCTAAGGTATGATAAAGTTGAGTCGGCGGAAAATAATCATATTCAATTGCATATCCGGGACGAAATATTTTGAGATTTTCAAAACCTTCAACTTTTCGCAAAGCCTTATATTGCACGTCAAGCGGCAAGGACGATGAAAATCCGCTCAAATAATATTCGTTTGTATCAAAACCTTCGGGCTCTAAAAATAACTGATGAGATTCTTTATCAGAAAATGTTTTAATTTTATCTTCGATACTCGGACAGTATCTTGGTCCGATGCCTTTAATAATTCCTGTGAACAACGGCGAGTCATCAAATCCTGATTCCAGAATTTTATGAACTTCGGGAGATGTGTGAATTATATAACAAGGTTTTTGTTTTCCGACAGGCGTAATTTCGGGAAGAAAAGAAAACTTTGATGGATTTTCGTCGCCATACTGAATAGTCAATTTTTCAAAATTTATAGTTCTTCCGTCAAAGCGTGGCGGAGTTCCTGTTTTCATGCGCCCCGATTCAAATCCCAAAGAAACAAGTTGCTCGGTTAAACCAACAGAAGGCATCTCTCCCATTCTGCCGCCAACAAGCTGAGTTCGTCCAACATGAATTTTCCCATTAAGAAAAGTTCCCGCCGTAAGAATTACAGCCTTTGCATAAAATTTAACGCCGAGCGCAGTTTGCACTCCTTCGATTTTTCCATTCTTCACAAAAACATTTTCAACAAAGTCTTGCCAAAACGAAAGATTTGCATTTGCCTCCAACATCTTTCTCCACTCAACAGAAAAAAGCGTTCTGTCGCATTGCGCGCGCGGACTCCACATTGCAGGTCCTTTTGAACGGTTGAGCATTCGAAACTGAATAGATGTTTTGTCGGTAACAATTCCTGTGCATCCGCCAAGCGCATCAATTTCGCGAACAATTTGTCCTTTCGCAACTCCGCCAACAGCAGGGTTGCACGACATGGATGCAAATTTAGTCATGTCCATAGAGATTAAAAGCACTTGCGAACCCATTTTTGCTGCTGCTGCTGCTGCCTCGCATCCCGCGTGTCCTCCACCGACAACGATTATATCGAACGTATAAAGCATTTAAAATGTTAATTTTTTAAGATAAATATTTTCTTTTGAACGCATTACGGCGATTTCAGATTCGGTAGAATCGCAATACAAACAAAGATGAAGAATGCCGTGTATCATTACTCTATGCAGTTCGTCATCAAATAATTGTTTATATTCAATCGCATTTGCGCGAACGGTATCAATACTTATAAAAATATCGCCTGAAATATTTACACCTTCGCAAAAATCAAATGTGATGACATCGGTAAAATAATTGTGATTCAGATACTTTTTATTTATATCAAGAAGATGGGCATCAGAACAGAAAATGAAATTTATTTCGCCGATATTTTTATTTTCACTTTTAGCAACATCGGCTATCCACTGTTTAATTTTTCGTTTATTTTTTAAATCAAAAGAAATATTTTCTGTGAAAAATCTTATCATCTATTTGCTTTAAATTAATTAATAGTATTCAAGTTTTTATGTAAACAATAATTTTATTTTTTCAATAGCCATTGCTGAGGATTTAATTTTGTTTCGCCTTTCCATAATTCAAAATGTAATTGCGAATCGTCTTTATCATCAACAACTTTTCCAAGCACCGTTCCTGTTTTTACATTGTCGCCTATTTTAACTGTAGCAATCGCAAGGCGTCCATAAAGAGAAAAATATTCGCCATGTTTCAGCAATACGCAAATACGTAATCCGGCCATTGGAAATACAATTGTCACAACACCATCGAAAGTAGATAAAACGTCTTCGCCTGCAACGGTTGATATATCTATGCCGTTATTTTCAGGTAGTTCCAAGTTTTTAAAAATATGATGAGAATGTTTGCCAAAAAATCCCACAATATTTCCCTGCTTAACAGGCCATGGCAAGCGTCCGCGATTTGCTGAAAAATCGGCAGAAAGTTTAACATTTTCAGGAGTTTTTGTATTGCCTGTAACTTTATCTTTACTGACTTCTTTCTTTATTATTGATGTAAGTTTTTTATCTAAATTAGCCAATGCTGTACGTTTCTGCTCTATTTGTTTTTTCAAGGCAGTTTCATCTTTTTTCAGTCCTTCTAAAATTTTCTTCGCTGCCAATTCATCTTTTTCCAATTTTTCTATATCGCTTTTTCGCTCTGATTTATAAATATCCAGTTCTTGTTTTTTGCTTGCCAATAAAGACATTTCGTCGCTTACCTGTTTTGTTGTTTGTTCAATTTTAGCTGCTTGCACAAACACAACATCTGCATAAGATTGCAAATATTTCAATCGCCGATAAGCCTGACTAAGATCGTCGCTTGCAAATACGTACATCAGCCAAGTGGCTTTTTTGCGATTCATATAAATATTAACCAACAGTTCGGAATATGAATCTTTAAGCCTGTTTAGCTGCGATTTGATTTCGGATACTTTTTTATTTTTTTGTTGAATTTCGTTTTCGGTAATTGAAATTTGGATATCGGTATCGTTAATTAACTTTTTTCGTTGCGCAATTCGTTTATTAAGATCCGTTATATAAGCAGTTTTGCTTTGTTTTTCTTTTTTAGTTTCGGTAAGTTTCTTATCGAGATTTGCAATTTCTTTTTCTGCTTCTGTTTTACGTTTTTTGAGTTCAGCCTCTGTCTGCGAAAACAGAGGTATTGCGACAAGCAAAAAAACTATACTTAGGATATGTTTAACAAAATATTTCATTTTAAATTTTTTATTAGCTTACATTTTTCAATTTTTTCATGGATTATACTAACATTTGCAACGTCTTTTTTCGAGAGAGAATCTTCCCAATAAAGTATTGCTGTATCATATTCTTTTAATTCAAACAGCACATCTCCGTAATGATCTAAAATTACAGGGTTTTCGCGAGCGCCCAATGTCATTGCTTTACGAAAAACGGGTTTGGCTTCTTCGTTACGCCCGAGTTTGTGCAAAATCCAAGCGTATGTGTCAAGATATGTAGCATTTTCAGGCTCGGCATTGATTGTTTTTTTCGACATTTCAAGGGCGTGTTTCAAACTTTTATTATCTTCGCTCAAATAATACGCATAATTATTGAGCACGCTGATATTTGCCGTATCAACTTCTAAAACCTTTTCGTAGGCTTTATAAGCCAATTTCTTTTCGCCGACAGCATGATACAAATCGCCAAGAAATGCTAACATTTCGTTATTATTTTTCCCATTTTTATTTGTATTCAATGTTTTTTCGAGAATTGCAATGGCATCTTTATATCGTTTTAATTCGTATAAAGTAGAAGATTTTTGCAGCAAAAGTTCGTATTTTTCGCGTGAGTAAACCAGCGCCGTATCAATTGCCGACAACACTTTTTCTAAATTATTATCGTAATACAATAGTGCAATTTTCATACTCCACGCAGAACTGTTTTGTTTATTCTGCTTTAATTCCTCGTCGATAATGCTTATTGCCTGATTTTGCCTTTCGGTTTGAAACAGAAACGATGCATAAAATTGTTTAAAACGCCAATCGTTGCTATAATTTTCGGCAAGCAGAGTAAATATATTTTCTACTTTTTCCTGATATTTTATTTGTTGCCAAAATTGAAGCACAGGAGTAAAATATTCAAGTTTATCCGACAAGGGAATAAATTTATTTACCGCTACTTTATTAAGAATATCGAAGAACTTATCATATTCATAACCTTCTCTGTACATTTCAGCTAAGGCAAACAGAGGCGCAGCATAAGTTTCATCAATTTCGTGCGCTCGTTCGAGATATTTGAGAGCAAGCGAATCGTTTCCCGCTCTGCCAAAAACCTCAGCAAGTAAAACATTTGCCTGCGGATTTTCGGTATCGTTTTCAAAATACCGCAACGCCTCTACCAGTGCCGTCGAATTATTATTTGTGGCATAATAAACCTGCTGTTTGGCAAACAATATTTTTTCATTAAATCCGATTTTTTTCTGTAACGAATCGTATAATTCCAATGCTTTATCAAATTGATTTTGACGGCAATACAAAGAGCCTAAATCAAAATAAATATCTTCATCATTCTTTTTAAAACTCAAAAGATATTGATATGTTTTTATCGACAAATCCAAATTGCCTGATAATTCGCTTATTTGCGCCAAATGTTTTCCGTACCAAAAATTTGTAGAATCTAATTTAAACGCCATTTGGCTTGTATGTAACGCATCGCTCAGGTATCCTGCTTTCAGCAACACGCTCGACATCAAATAATAACACGGCGAGCAATCGGGCGCAACAGAAATTGACTTTGATAAAAAACGGTGAGCCTCCACTAAGTCGCCCTGATAATATTTTCGGGCTGCATTTATCAAATAATATTCGCGAGCGACATCAACAGGAACAGTTCCGTTTTTATTTGTACGCAACGATGAACATCCGATAAATACACAGAAAATTAAAACCAATTTAATGGATGCAAACATTATTTTGCTGCAAGTTTTTTTTATATGTTGTACGTTTTTTTTCAATTTTATATTTTGTTTTTTAAGATAAAAATCATTATTATTTTGTTCCTGTTGAGCCAAATCCTCCATCGCCGCGATTTGATGACGATAATTGCGAAACACACTCCCACTCTACTCTTTCGAACTTGCTAATAACCATTTGAGCAATGCGTTCGCCGGGGTTTAAAGTAAATTCATCGTTCGACAAATTTATAACAATCACGCCTATTTCGCCGCGATAATCGGAGTCAATCGTTCCGGGTGTATTCACCAACGAAATTCCGCTTTTTATTGCCAATCCGCTACGTGGGCGAATTTGCGCCTCGTAGCCGTCGGGAAGTTCGATGAACAAACCGGTAGGAATAAGTTTGCGTTCTAACGGCTTCAAAATTACAGGCTCGCTGATATTTGCACGCAAATCAAGCCCCGCCGATTGCGCTGTGGCATAGGCAGGTACATCAAATGCCGATTTATTTACTATCTTTACTTTCATCTTTATATTTTATACTTTTGTGTTGCTCAAATTTTGCTTTATTGCATATTTATACAAAAGTACAAAAATACAAAATATACAGATTAAATCAAAACATATTTATTTTTTGTTGATTTCTTTTTGCTTAGTCGTTGATTTACTGATTTGTTGATTTTGTTTTTTGTTGATTTGTTTTTTGTTGATTTGAGATAAGCACGCAGATGACGCATATACGACATATTTGCGCAGATAAAAAAACTATTACTAAACTACACGCCCTGAAAGGGCAACTTATTTCAGCGTAGGGCAACACCCTACGAAAAAAAACGCAAACAAAAAAAGTGCGGAGCACAAGAGATTATTAGAATTGCAACCGCTCACCCGCACTTGTAGAATGAAGAATTAAGAGTTAAGAATGAAGAATTTAGCCCCCAACCCCTAAAGGGGAGTTTGGCTGTGGAAAATTTAGGAAGTACAGAAAAAGTCCCCTTTAGGGTGGGGTGTAAAAAATATCAATAAAAGTTATAAATAATACGTTCCTTTTTTGTATCTTTGCGGCAAAAATATTTTATTATGCAAACAACAGATTGGAAACAAAAAGCGATACAGCGTTCACAAGAGAACAAGCGGTTGAACAAGCGTATCAAGGAACTTACGCTTAGTCGTGACGAATGGAAAGGGAAAGCCATTCAGCACAAGACAAGTGCTGATAAACTGGCGACCGATTTAAAAAAAATCAAAGACAGATTGAACGAGATAGTTCAGTAAAGAAAGCGACAGAGAGAAGTCCAAAAAATCACTATTACAGTTATTCGGTAATACAATTGGCGTTGTCGCTTGTATTGCTTGTAGGTGTCAGTTTTAGGGCTGCCGGCAAGATATTTGTTGAAATAAATTTGTATTTCGATTTGAA
>JAITPP010000159.1 GCA_031289385.1 Prevotellaceae bacterium
TTTTTGATATTTGTTTTTATAGTCATTATTGGTGCTACTAAATAATCATTTATTCAATTTTCTATTTTTCATCTCAATTTCTCTATTCATTTGCTTTGCCATTTCTAAAAATTCAGATAACAAAGTTTTTTTTCTGTTAATATGATAAACTCATCAAGCATAAACCTGTTTCATCCGTGTAATCTGCGTGCTTTTCAATAATAAATCGTCAATAATAAATAATAAATAAAAAAAGCCTCGTTTCCAAGGCTTTTAAATATTATTTTATGTTTATGATTTTTACATCATTCCACCCATGCCGCCCATTCCGGGTGCGCCGCCCATTGGTGCTGGGTTTTCTTCTTTCTTTTCTGCCAAAACACATTCGGTTGTCAAAAACATTCCTGCAACAGATGCTGCGTTTTCTAATGCTACGCGGGTAACTTTTGTAGGATCAATAACTCCTGCTTCGTAAAGATCTTCGTAAACGTTTGTGCGGGCGTTGTAACCGAAATTACCTTTGCCTTCTTTCACTTTTTGTATTGCAATAGAGCCTTCAACACCTGCATTTTCGGCGATTATGCGCAGAGGTTCTTCAATAGCGCGTTTAACAATCTGAATACCTGTATTTTCATCTTCGTTATCGCCTTTTAATGTTTCGAGTATCGGAATTGCGCGAATGTATGCAACGCCGCCGCCTGCAACAATTCCTTCTTCGGCTGCTGCGCGTGTTGCGCTTAGGGCATCATCAACGCGATCTTTCTTTTCTTTCATTTCTACTTCGCTTGCTGCGCCAACATAAAGAACGGCAACGCCACCCGACATTTTTGCAAGGCGTTCTTGAAGTTTTTCGCGATCGTAGTCTGACGTTGTGAGCGACATTTCGGTACGAATTTGTTCTACTCGTTTTACAATATCTTCTTTTTTGCCGCTTCCGTTTACTATGGTTGTATTTTCTTTGTCGATGCTAACTTTTTCGCACGAGCCGAGCATGTTTACGGTTGCCGATTCGAGTTTCAATCCGCGTTCTTCGCTGATAACCGTACCGCCTGTAAGTATTGCAATATCTTCGAGCATTGCTTTGCGGCGATCGCCAAAACCGGGGGCTTTTATTGCTGCAATTTTAATTGTTCCGCGAAGTTTATTAACTACCAATGTCGTGAGTGCCTCGCCATCAACATCTTCGGCAACGATA
This sequence comes from Prevotellaceae bacterium, assembly GCA_031289385.1. Lineage (GTDB taxonomy): Bacteria > Bacteroidota > Bacteroidia > Bacteroidales > UBA932 > JAIRKV01. The sequence continues at coordinate 1,175 of JAITPP010000159.1, forward strand.
AGCAGCGAGCGTCCGTTTTGTGCAATCGGTTCAAGTACGGGAAGTAAGTCTTTCATTGTCGAAACCTTTTTATCTGTCAATAAAATATAAGGATTTTCGAGAACGGTTTCCATTTTTTCGGGATTTGTAATGAAATATGCTGAAATATATCCTCTGTCAAATTGCATTCCTTCAACAATTTCTACTGTTGTGTCTGTGGTTTTGGCTTCTTCAACTGTTATAACGCCTTCTTTTTTCACTTTGCTGAATGCTTCGGCTATAAGTTTTCCTATTGCCGTGTCGTTGTTTGACGAAACTGTTGCAACTTGTTCTATTTTTTCGATATTGTTGCCAACTTCCTGACTTTGTTGTTTCAGATTTTCAATAACCGCAATAACGGCTTTGTCAATTCCGCGTTTCAAGTCCATTGGATTTGCGCCTGCCGTAACGTTTTTCAAACCAACGGTAATTATTGATTGTGCCAAAACGGTTGCTGTTGTTGTGCCATCGCCTGCATTATCGGCAGTTTTTGATGCCACTTCGCGAACCATTTGTGCGCCCATATTTGTAAAGCGATCGTCCGATTCTATTTCTTTTGCTACGGTTACGCCATCTTTGGTAATTTGCGGTGCGCCGTATTTTTTATCGATAACGACATTTCGCCCTTTTGGTCCTAATGTAACTTTTACTGCATTTGCGAGCATATCTACACCTTCTTTTAAAAGGTTGCGCGCCTCGATATTAAATTTTATTTCTTTTGCCATATTCTTAATTTTTTTTGAATTTGAATTTTAAATTAAATTTTGAAATATTTAAATCATTAAACAATAGCCAATATATCGCTTTGTTTCATAATAAGATAATCAACGCCGTCGATGCTAAGTTCAGTGCCTGCGTATTTGCCATAAAGAACTTCGTCGCCTGTTTTTACTTCCATAGCAACATCTTTTGTGCCGCTACCCACTGCCACGATTGTACCGCGTTGTGGTTTTTCTTTTGCCGTATCGGGAATATAAATTCCGCTTGCTGTTTTGTCTTCGGCTGCTTTTGGTTCAACTACCACTCTGTCTGCGAGTGGTTTAATGTTAATTTGTTTGCTCATAGTGAATTTTATTTTTTATAGTTATTAATATTTTGATTAATTTTTTTCATTAAACATTATTATCATAAATTATGCCAATGTAAATTTCTGACAAAAGTACAGATTTTTTTAGAAATCGGCAAACATTACACGTCAGTAAATGACATATTGGCGGGTTTTTTAAAAATTGTATTCGGTAATTTGGTATTCAGTATTCCGTAATTCCGTATTTAGTATTCCGTAATTTTGTATTTCGTATTCCGTAATTCTGTATTTAGTGATGAAAAATAAACAATTTATAACAGATGGCAAAAAAATCCCGTTAGGGATTATCGCTCGGTAGAAACAATGAACGCCACGCCAACATTGCAGTCCGTTAGGACTGCAACCAAAAGCAGACGGTTGCAATACGAAGGATGGTTCATTTTT
>JAITPP010000179.1 GCA_031289385.1 Prevotellaceae bacterium
AATTAAAATAAATAATAACAGTCGAACAAAACATTAAAAAAGAAAAAGTATGATAGAAGAAAAAATATTTAGTAAAATAGATTTCAACAAAAGTCCTTTGGCAAAAGGAGAATATGAAAATTGCCGTTTCGTTGACTGCAACTTTTCAGACACAAACCTTTTCGGGTATGAATTTTGCGACTGTGCGTTTACACGTTGTAATTTGAGTTCGGCGAAATTGATACAAACACACCTCAACGACGTGAAATTTGAAGACTGTAAAATGCTGGGGATACATTTCGACACATGCAGTGAGTTTGGGCTGTCATTCGGTTTCGAGAACTGTTTACTGAACTATGCTTCATTTTGCAAAACCAAAATAAAAAAAACCGTTTTCCGAAATTCGCAATTACAAGAAACGGACTTTACGGAATGTGATTTAACCGATTCGCTGTTCGACAACTGCGACTTATCAAGAGCACTGTTTAACCATACAATCATTGAGAGAGCCGATTTCAGAACTTCATACAATTACACCATCGACCCTGAAACCAACAGGATGAAGAAAGCCAAATTTTCGTTGCCCGCCGTTTTGGGACTTCTGGATAAGTATGATATTGAAGTTGCAAACATCTAAAAAAACGCAATAATTTTTTTACAAATGTATCGTTTCGCCATGAACGGCGGTGGCTTCCATGATAGCCTCACTCATGCTGGGATGTAGATGAACGGCATGAACAAAACAGCAGCACACACCTAACTAACTATAAAATCAAATTTTAACTATTGATTCGCACAAATTATAAATTATTCTTCCATATTCATTATTAATTCTTCATTATTAATTATTAATTGTTAATTTATTTTTACGTTTCTGCGCCGATTTTCGGCTTATTTTTTTTATTTAAATGCAAGCCGATTTTTATATCTTTTATTTTTTTACTACTTTTGAAATTCGTAACTAAATATTTTAAATAAAAACACTTTATATTATAATGGAAAATTTAATTTCTTGTTTCGTTCATGTAAACGAAAGCGTTGATTTCTTATCAACAGTAAATCAATTAAAAAGCACAGGCATCGTAAAAAAAATATTTTTGATGTCGAAAGTAAAACCCTACGCCATTCCCGAAAATTGCGAATGGATTGAGTGCGAAAATTTTTATTCGTCGGCAGCAATAAAATCAATAGGCGAGGCGGCGAATACTACTTACACTCTTATCAGTACAAAAGCATCGCCTCTCGAATTGGGCGCGTATGCTCTCGAACGATTTGTAAATGTGATGAATGACACCAACGCTGGTTTGGTTTATTCCGATTTTTACGAAAAAAAGGAAGGCATCCTTTCCGCGCATCCTGTAATCGACTATCAGGCAGGAAGTTTACGCGACGATTTTAATTTCGGCTCGCTGCTGTTTTACAAAACCGAAGCGTTGAAAAACGGAATATCAAAATTCAGCCACGACTTTAATTTTGCCGCTTTTTACGATTTGCGCCTGAAAGTTTCGCAAACCTACTCGCTGTTTCGGATTCCCGAATTTCTTTATTCCGAAGTTGAACTCGACACACGAAAATCGGGCGAAAAACAATTTGATTATGTCGATCCGAAAAATCGCGAAGTACAAATAGAAATGGAAAAAGCCTGTACTCAACATCTTAAAGAAATAGACGGATATTTAAAACCCGATTTCGAGGAAATACAATTTGGCGAAGACGAATTTGATTTTGAGGCAAGCGTTGTAATTCCCGTTCGCAACAGAGCCAAAACAATTGAAGATGCCATAAAATCAATATTAACACAAAAAACAAAATTCAAATTTAATTTGATAATTGTCGATAATCATTCAACAGACGGAACTACCGAAATTATAACAAAATACGCCGCCCAAAGCGATTTGATAGTGCATATACTTCCCGAACGCAAAGATTTGGGAATAGGCGGATGCTGGACTGCTGCTGTAATGGACTCACGCTGTGGACGTTTTGCCGTACAACTCGACAGCGACGATTTATACATAGACGAAAACACGTTGCAAAAAGTTGTTGATGCTTTTTACGAGCAACAATGCGCAATGGTTGTGGGAACATACAAAATTGTAGATGTAAATTTGCAAATGATTCCTCCCGGAATTATCGAACACAAAGAATGGACGCCCGACAACGGACGCAATAACGCTTTGCGTATAAACGGTTTGGGTGCGCCGCGAGCCTTTTACACACCTGTGGTGCGCAAAATAAAAGTTCCAAACGTAAGTTACGGCGAAGATTATGCAGTAGGATTGGCAGTTTCGCGCAATTATCAGATAGGACGAATTTACGAACCGCTTTATTTATGCCGCCGCTGGGATGGAAACTCCGATGCAGCCCTTGATATTGTTAAACAAAATACCTACAATACCTACAAAGACAGAGTTCGCAGCATTGAACTTGCAGCACGAATTGCAAAAAATAAAAAATAAAAAACATGAAAAAAATATTATTGTTTTTAGTTTTTGCGATATTTGTTTGCAACACAGCACAATCGCAAACCGATAATATAAATTATACACAAGACGATGTAAGTATATTTAACTCGTTGATAAATAAAATATTGGATAGCAAAAACAGCAAAAACGAATATTCGGAAATAATTCCGCAGGTAGGAAAATATTTTTTGGGAACGCCATACGTAGCACATACGCTCGAATGTGATAACGAAGTTTTGACAATAAATTTGCGCGAACTGGATTGCACCACCTTTCTCGAAAACGTTGTGGTAATTGCAACTCTTGTAAAAAATTCAAAAACCGATTTTGAATCATATTTGCAGCAACTTAAAAAATTTCGCTATCGCAATGGCGATGTTGCAGGCTACGGCTCGCGAATACACTATTTTTCCGATTGGATTACTACAAACGAATCGCGCGGATTTGTAAAAAATGTAAGTAAAGAAATTGGCGGCGAACTTTATGATAAAAAGATAAATTTTATGACAAAAAACCGCGAAAAATATCCCCGCCTCAGCGACGAAAAAACGTTTGCCGAAATACAAAAATCGGAAGAAAATCTTAATGCACACAAACATTATTACATACCAAAAGCAAAAGTTGCCGAAGTAGAAAAAAACATACACGATGGCGATTTAATAGCAATAACCTGCACAACCGAAGGGCTTGATATTACGCACATTGGCATAGCCGTAAAAAAAGATGGCAGAATATATTTCATGCACGCACCAATGTCGGGCGAAAAAGTTATGATAAGCCGCGAGCCGCTGCACGATTATCTTGCAAAAAACAAAGGAAATACAGGAATTATGGTGGCACGAGTAATTTATTAATTACACAAAATATTATGAGAAAAATCTTAATAATATCAATAGTTGTTTTATTCTTTGCAGGATGTGAAAATAACGATGTAGAAAGTATAAAAGAATGTTTTGAAATATATAAAAATTCTTTATTAAACATAAGTGGTAATGAAGCCATTAAAGTGGTAGACGAAAATACCATTAAATATTACTCCACTATGCTTGAATATGCTCAAACAATAAAATATAATGAACTTCAGAAACTATCATTGATGAATAAAATACTTGTATTGACACTTAGACATATTCTCACATTGGATGAGTTAAATAAGATGAATGGAGAAAAACTTTTTATTTGGGCAATAGATTACGGGATGATAAGTATGCAAGATACCGAAAACCTTTTATTAAAAGATATTGTAATTGATAAAAATGATAGAAACCAAGCCAAAGGATTGCTTGTAGCAAGTAAATATAATATTGGCTATAAAATTAAATTTGTAAAAGAACAAGGTTCGTGGAAAATAGATTTGACATCTATGTTTAATTTTGCAGAAAAATTGTTTCAGACAACACGCAAACAATTAGACATGACCGAAGAACAATTTATTCATGCAACATTAGAAGAATATGGAAAAGAAATTGATTATAATATTTTGTATCGAAATAGATAATAATATAACTGAGACAGAGTAATAATTTATAAACAAAAAATAATTAAGATAAAATAGCAATGAATTTAGACGAAAAATATTTTTATATTCCCGATGCAGCAGATAATATAGCGTTTATAACCGAACAACTTTTTCGGCAACAAACCAAAGAATGGCAAACAGCAGCAAATAATTACGAAGGATTAAAAAGCGTGCGTGTTCGCGATTTGAATATCAACGGAATACATTTCAGTATTCAGTACAATCCCGAACGAATTCGCTCATCTGCCGCCAAAGTTGATGAAAAATCAATAAGCGAGCGCAAATGCTTTCTTTGTCCCGACAATCTTCCGCCCGAACAAAAAGCCATTCCTGCGTTTGATGATTTTTTGATTCTTGTAAATCCGTTCCCTATTTTTTCAAAACATCTTACAATTCCCAAAACAGCGCATACCAATCAGTTGATTGCCGCAAACGCAGGCTCAATGCTCGATTTTGCCGCAATGCTTACCGATTATGTAATTTTTTACAATGGACCGAAATGCGGCGCATCTGCTCCCGACCACTTACATTTTCAGGCGGGAAACAAAGGATTTCTTCCTGTCGAAAAAGAATTTGCGGAGATGAAAAGCCGTTTGAAAATATACAAACATAAAAGCGTAGAAGTGAGTTTTGCCGACAATTATTTGCGCCGAATGATAACTCTGCAATCGAACAGCAGAAACGATTTGCTCGAAACATTTGCAAAAATATACAACACTCTTGCCCAACAGCAACCTCACGAAACTGAGCCAATGCTAAATATTCTGTGCTATGCCGATGAAAATGCGTGGACAATACACATTTTCCCTCGAATAAAACATCGCCCTGCGCAATTTTTTGCCGAAAACAATGCTCAACTTTTAATAAGTCCTGCATCCGTTGATTTTGGCGGCGTTTTCATTACTCCGCGCATCGAAGATTTTGAAAAATTAAAAGCCGAAGATATTATTGATATTTTTAATCAGATAACAATAGGCAAAGAGGATTTTGAAGATATAGAATATAGAATGGAAAATTAAGAATGAAAGGCAGACAAAATCAATTACTAATTACGAAGTTTTTTAGCACGCAGATTACATAGATGCTACGGATTTCCGCAGATAAAAACTTTTGTGAACATTGCAATTAAAAAACATAAAATTATAGAACATCTAAAATTCTTCATTCTTAATTCTTCTTTTAGTTTCATAATTTTAATTAACTTTGTCATCATATTTATAAATTTTTAATGATGATTGATGCAATAGAAGTACGAAAAGATTTTCCTATTTTAAATACAACGGTTCACGGAAATCCTTTGATATATCTTGATAACGCTGCTACAACACAAAAGCCCGAATGTGTAATTCAAACTATTGATGAATTATATCGCACAAGCAATGCTAATATTCATCGCGGAGTTCATTTTTTAAGCGAACAATGTACGCAAAAATACGAAACATCGCGCGAAACAGTACGCAAATTCATAAATGCCGAAAAAACATCTGAAATTATTTTTACGGCAGGAACAACAAGTTCTATAAATCTTGTTGCAGCTTCG
>JAITPP010000077.1 GCA_031289385.1 Prevotellaceae bacterium
GTATTTAGTATTTAGTATTTAGTATTTGGTATTTAGTATTTAGTATTTGGTATTTAGTATTTAGTATTTGGTATTTAGTATTTAGTATTTGGTATTTAGTATTTGGTATTTAGAAAGTTAAGAGTTATTATATAATTTTTAACTTTTTTGTTTTTGATTTTTGTTTCTTGTTTCTTTGTTCTTGATTCTTTGTTCTTGATTCTTTGTTCTTGATTCTTTGTTCTTGCTTCTTTGTTCTTGTTTCTTTCCCTCAAAGTTCGCAAAGTTTTTCGCAAAGAACGCAAAGGTTTTTTATTTGCAAAAACGTAATTCGTAATTGATTTCGTAATTCGTAATTGATTTCGTAATTCGTAATTCGTAATTTCGTAATTCGTAATTGATTTCGTAATTCGTAATTGTTTTTTCAATTCGTAATTGTTTTTTTATTAATTTTGTATAAAATATACGTTTTAATGTTTACAGAAAATATAAAAAATGAAGATGTAAATTTACTTGAATGTCGTTCTTTTGAAGGTGAGATAATACTTGTAGATACATTGCAAAAACTTGATGAAGCAGCAGAATATCTGCAAATTCAATCGCTCATAGGATTTGATGCCGAAGCCCGTCCTCGATTTACAAAAGGCTCGAAACGGCATATCGCTCTTTTACAATTAGCCACCAACGACAGGGCTTTTCTTATGCGCATAGATATTATCGGACTGCAACAACCGATTATAGATATTTTTGAAAATAAGAATATCACAAAAATAGGTTCGGGAATTACCGACGATATGCGAGCATTAAAAAAAATAAAACATTTTAATCCCGCCTGTTTTATTGATTTACAACAATATACAAATCAGTATGGAATAAAAGATAACAGTTTGAAAAAAATTGCGGCAATAGTACTTGGTTTCAGAATATCAAAATCGCAACGTTTATCGAATTGGGAAAAAGACGAATACACTAATGCACAAAAACTATATGCAGCAACAGATGCGTGGGCTTGTTTTAAAATATATCAAAAATTAAATAAAACAAAAATTTTGATTCCAAATTATGTATAAACAAATAATATTAAAACCAAATCGAGACGAATCGCTAAAACGTTTTCATACTTGGATTTTTTCGGGCGCTATTGCAAAATTTTCCGAAAAACCCAACGAGGGCGAAACCGTTGATATACTCACTCACGATAATAAATTTATAGCACGCGGACATTATCAAACAGGCTCTATCGCTTGCCGAATATTGACTTTTGAAGATGAAAAAATTGATAAAAATTTTTGGACAAAACGAATATTCGACGCATACGCATTGCGCCAAAAATTAGGACTTGCAAACAACGCGCACACTACCGCATATCGCTTGGTACACGGCGAAGGCGATATGTTGTCGGGACTGATTATTGATATTTACGGAAAAACGGCTGTAATGCAGGCGCACTCGGCAGGAATGTTTTTTGAACGCCAAACAATATGCGAAACATTGATAGAAATATTTGGAAATAAACTCGCCGCCGTTTACGATAAAAGTTCGGCAACCGCACAGTTTAACGCAGATACAAACGTTGCCGATCAATATCTTTTCGGAAATAAAAGTCAAAACGAAGAAATTATATTGGAACACGGAAATAAATTTTTGATTGACTGGGAAGAAGGACAAAAAACAGGATTTTTTCTCGACCAACGCGAAAACCGCAAACTGTTACAGCAATATACGCACAATGCTTTGGTACTTAATACGTTTTGTTATACCGGCGGATTTTCGGTATCGGCATTTCGCGGAGGTGCAAATCTTGTTCATTCGGTGGACAGTTCGCAAAAAGCGATTGAATTAACACAAAAAAATATCGAACTTAATTTCGGAAAAAATGCAAATCATCAGACATTTACGGATGATACATTTTCGTTTATGCGAAACGTCGAAGATAATTTTTACGACGTAATAATTCTTGACCCGCCGGCATTTGCAAAACACAATTCGGCGCAAAAAAACGCACTGCAAGCCTACAAACGTCTGAATGTTGCAGCATTAACAAAAATAAAATCAAAAGGAATTTTGTTTACATTCAGTTGCTCGCAGGCTGTTGATAAAATAAATTTTCGGAATGCGGTATTTTCGGCAGCAGCAATAAGCAAACGCAATGTTCGTATTTTGCACCAACTTACGCAGCCTGCCGATCATCCTGTGAATATTTATCATCCCGAAGGAGAATATCTGAAAGGACTTGTACTTTACGTAGAATAAAAATATAATATTATGAAAAAAATATTTATGCTCGCCATTGCGACAATAATAACGTTCAACGTTTTTGCTCAGGATTCGTTTATTGTAATATCAAAACAAGATATGAAACTGCGGCGATACAGCCTTACGGGAAACGTTCTTGAAGAATATCCGATTGCCTGCGGACGCAATTACGGCAACAAAAAGAAACGCGGCGACAACAAAACTCCCGAAGGTGTTTTCACAATTCAGCAAATACAAAACGCCTCAACATGGACACATGATTTTGGCGATGGAAAAGGGCAGATAAAAGGCGCTTACGGACATTATTTTGTTCGGCTAAAAACGGGATTTCAAGGAATAGGAATTCACGGAACACACGCCCCCGAATCAATAGGAACGCGGGCAACAGAAGGCTGTATTCGACTGCGAAACGAAGATTTACTGAAACTTATAAAAAACCTTCAACCCTCGATGGTAGTAATCATAACAACATCAAAAGAAGATTCAAAAGTTGAATGATGTTTTTTGTTGATGTGTTGATGTGTTGATTTGTTTAGTTGTTTAATTGTTGATTTGTTTAGTTGTTGATTTGCTTATTTGTTGATTTGTTTAACTGTTGATTTGTTGATTTGTTTAATTGTTGATTTGTTGATTTGTTTAATTGTTTAATTGTTTAATTGTTGATTTGTTGATTTGTAGTTGTATATGCACTAACGCAAATTAACTTCTTCTAACTTCTTAACTTCTATAACTTCTTGGCTCTTGGTTCTTGGCTCTTGGTTCTTGGCTCTTGGTTCTTGGTTCTTGGCTCTTGGTTCTTGGCTCTTGCATAATTGTTGATTTGTAGTTGTATATGCACTAACGCAAATTAACTTCTTCTAACTTCTTAACTTCTATAACTTCTTTGTTTTTGCATAATTGCTGATTTGAAAAAATCTTTCTAACTTTCTAAACTTGACGAACTTTATAACTTTATAGACTTCTTCTTTTTTTGCTACGGATTAATCAAATCGGTATTTCGGTAAGCAAGAATTTCGTTAAGTATTTCAATTGCAATAGCGGCTTCGCTTTGTGAATTTAATTTCAATGCTTTATAATAATCGTTTAACGCATCGCCAAACAAATTCATTTTGCGATAAATGTTGCCACGCAAATAATAAGCGTTATCATCATTAGGATTGAGTGCAATATATTCATTAAGAATTATTAATGAATTTTCGTAATCGTGAATATCAATATCTGTTAAATTTTGTATCATTTTCTGTTTTTTTTGAAAAAATATTATATCTTTGTTGCTTACAAAATTATAAAGAAATTATGAAAAAGCAAATATTTTTATGTGTTGTAATGCTGCTTGCAGGTTACACACTTATAGCACAGGAAAAATCAAATGCCGATGCACCAAAAATTAAATGGTACACCGCAAACGAGGCTTTTGAACTTCAAAAAAAGACGCCAAAAAAAATACTTATGGACGTTTATACCGATTGGTGCGGCTGGTGCAAACGAATGGATGCTTCAACATTTACAAATGCTGCGGTTGTTGATTATCTCAACAAATACTACTATTGCGTAAAATTTAATGCCGAAGGTAAAGAAACCGTAAACCTTAGCGGCAACGCATTTACAAACGACGGCAAATACGGAAAAGCACACTCGTTTGCTGTTGCAGTTTTGCAAGGCAAAATGAGTTATCCGTCGATTGCATATTTCGACGAAAAATCGCAGTTAATTACAGCAGTTGCAGGCTATCTCACACCCGAACAAATTTTGCCGATACTCACATATTTCGGCGAAGATAGTTACAAAACAAAAGATTATCAGACATTCTCAACCGAGTACGAAAAACAGCAAAAAACCGTTACCCTTACCAAAGGAAATTGATTTTTTTGTTGATTTGATAAAGCACGCAGATGAACGGATTTACGCAGATTTTTTTAATCTTCATAACTTTAAAAACTTTATAACTTGACAAACTTAATCATTCCTCGTCGTCAAGCATTTCGGGGCGTAAAAGTTTTGTGCGCAATATGGATTGTTCTTCTTGCCATTCGGCAATTTTTTTAGGGTTTCCCGATAATAATACTTCCGGCACTTTCCAGCCGTTAAATTCTGACGGGCGGGTATATACGGGCGGTGCGAGCAAGCCGTCTTGAAACGAGTCGGTGAGAGCCGAAGTTTCATCTGAAATTGCGCCGGGAATAATTCGCACAATAGAATCAATAATAACCGCTGCCGCCAATTCTCCGCCCGAAAGTACATAGTCGCCGATTGAAATTTCGAGAGTGATTAGATGTTCGCGAATGCGATGGTCGATTCCCTTAAAATGTCCGCAAAGAATTATTATATTTTCTTTTGTTGATAAGCGGTTTGCTTCGCGCTGAGTAAATTTTTGTCCGTCGGGCGACATATAAATTATTTCGTCGTAATTGCGTTGTTTTTTCAAATCGTTTATCATGTTAAAAACAGGTTCAATCATAAGTACCATACCAGAATCGCCGCCAAAAGAATAATCATCAACCTGACGATAATTTCCTTTTCCGTAATCGTGAATATTATGAACGTAAATATCCACAACGTTTTTGTCGCGGGCGCGTTTCACAATCGAGTGATTTAACGGGCTTTCCATCAATTCGGGCACTACTGTAAGTATATCAATTCGCATAGTTTAAAATTATTGCGACAAATTTACATGAAATATTTTGAAATTTTAAAGGTACAATGGAAAATGTTATAGAAAAAAAGAAAAAAGAGAAACTTTACGCCTTTTCAAATTATTAGAAAAGTAAAAAAGTTTCTCTTATTTTATTAAATTTTGAACTATTAAATAAATGAAGTTCAATTATTTATTTGCAGGATGCGGACCTTCTGTTCTGCGTTTGTCCCAAAACATTGGAGTGTAATAATTATTTGTACCATCTTCCAGCCTGCTTACTGCGTTATCAAAATTTGCTTTGTTCAATGTACTTTCGTTGGTAGGATATTTTACTCGTGCCACAATAAGTCCTTTGGTATCCGAAAGAGTTGTAAATTTAAGTTCTTCATTTGTTGCGCTTAAAGTAGATATTTCATTTGGTTGCAATAATTGAGTAGGATAGCCTGTGCGGCGAATTTCCGTCCATGCTTCCATGCCATTCATGTACAAGTCGATATATTTTTGCAAAGCAACTGCCTCTGCATCTACGTTTTGACTTACATTATCTACATAATCATCAACATCGCTGTCAGATAATGATACACCGTCCAATCCAGCCCAATATCTGAGCGAAGCCTCTACGCCTTCAGCATATTCGGGTACAGTAAATCCGTTGTATTCGCTAATAATGAACTGTACTTCGGCGTATGTTAAGAGCGGTACGGGAAAATCGGGTGCTAATACTACCGGAGGCTCAGCATAGATATTGGGTGCAAGATTACGAAATGCTGCTGCCATACTTGCCGAAGGAATACCGTAAGGAATGCCTACGTATTGCCCGTTGCGCGGAGTTGTATATATTGATAAGCGCGGGTCAACAACACTTGTCCATGGATGGTTTTTGCCGTTTAATGTATCGGGTTGTCCTTTCAAAATATCTATAAATGAGCGAGTGAGAGTAAAGTCATTTCGAGCAGAAACAAAGAAACCTTCATAAAAATAACAGTGTTCGGGCGATGTTCCATAGTGATATGCAGCCACGTCATCATTACTTTCGAACACGCCGCTTGCCAATGCCTCTGCTATATAATCTTTCCATTTAGAGCCTGCAACTTTGGATGTATGGATTGCTAAACGCAGTTTTAACGAATTTGCAAATTTTTTCCATTTTGAAGCATCACCGAAATAAATTCTGTCGCCACCAACAAATGCAACGTCCGACTCATCAATCAAATCGGAGGCTTCCGTCAATTCGTTAATTAATTCATCATAAATTGTTTCTTGGTCATCATATTTTGGAAGGAACTGGGGTGTGATGGTGTTTAAGGACAGTTTGAGTGGCAATGTTCTGTTTATGCAGTATGTCAGGTACGAAACCAACGCTTTATACTTGCACGGAATATCTGAAATTCGCCGCAGAGGTATTTGTATTCAGGCGATTATCTGCGATGGACGTAAGGGGTTGTTTGGGTTGTTTTCTGAAATTCCGATGCAGATGTGTCAATTTCATCAAATACAGATTGTAATCCGATATTTGACTCGCAGACCTCAAACAGAAGCGGCTAAAATGTTGAAAGGAATAACATTACAACTTACTAAATTGTCAAAATCAGTATTTACGGAAAAGTTGGAAAACTGGCATATTCAGTGGGCTTATTTCTTAAATGAACGCAGTGTGTCAAGCACAACAGGAAAAAGTTTTTATACTCATAAACGCCTGAGAAGCGCATATTTAAGTATAAAAAATAACCTGTCTGTATTGTTCACTTTTGAAGATTATCCCGAACTTAACATACCCAATACAACCAACGCTTTGGATGGTAGTTTTTCTGATTTAAAGAATAAGTTGCGCAATCATAATGGACTATCTAAACAGCGGAAAATGAAATATATAAATGGGTTTTTTAAGGCATGAACTGCCAGCATATTACAGAAAAAGGGCTGCTAAAAACAACCCTTAGTACCGTAATTTGCCGTACAGGTCAAACTATCCCTAACGGGTTGCTCCCCAGCAGAGCCCGTTTCCGTTTTATTTGACAATACAAAATTAAAACATATAAATTGTAACGCAAAAATCCCGTGAAAAATTTGGGTCACTTTTTGTCCACTTGAACAAAAGTGGTCATTTTTAGGACACTTTTTGTCCATTACACCCGTATTTGGTATTCCGTATTTGGGATTAAGTAACAAAAAATAAATAAACGGCAAAAGATTATTTTTCAAAAAAGCAAGCCGTAGGTTTGCACCGCTCGGTAGAAAAATGAGTTACCCTTCGTATTGCAAGCCGTAGGTTTGCAACCCTCTGCTTTTGGTTGCAGTCCTAACGGATGGTGTGTAAAAAATGTTGAAAATGATTAAAAAATATTCATTCCAAATTTGTAAATTTGTTTTAACCCTTATTTTTGTGAGTTCCCTTAGTAGCAAAGAAAACCACTCACAAATCACCCTTATTTTCAATGTTTTAATAAGGGAATAAGGAGAAAATGCTAAGAAAAATTTGATGCTAAAAGGGTACTCACAAAAATAAGGGTAAAAAAGAACGAAGGTTTGCAAAAATAAAACCTTAATTTTTTAGGAATTAGTAAATTTGTATAGAAGTATAGATAAAATTACTTTGATAATCAGATATTTAAAAATACAAAACCTCTACTTTATTACCAATTCCCATTCCGCAAACACAAAGCAGAATTAAACTTGATATTGCTATGATAAATTTCTTTTTCATTCTAAAACTATTGAAAATAATGGTGTGTAATATTCATCTTCTTTTAAATCTTTATTTAATTTTTTTGCACTTTTAATAATTTCATTGTTTTTGTCAACTTTTTGCCAATTATTACCCAAATTTCGGAATTTTCTTTTTTCATACACAATAGAATTTTTTATCTTCCATGAAGTATGAACAGACGGTAATATATGCTCGCTTATATTTATTATTAATTCATCTGTTTTAGGATTTAATTTACCAACAAACTCTACGGCAACAAAAATACCGTTGTCGGGCATATAAATATTATATTTGCTAACATCTAATTTTGTTTTATTTTGCAGAACGTCGCTTGTAAATACAATATCTTCTGTGTTTATAAGTTCACCTATTTCTTTATTTTCGGTTGCTCTGTAAAAATTGATTTTAAAAATGCTTAAATAATTATTTATATCTTCAATATTCAACGTTCTTTGGTTAATACTTGCTGTGTGTTTGATATTTGCACCTGATTTCATTATGATATACTTTACCAACCTATATGAAT
>JAITPP010000321.1 GCA_031289385.1 Prevotellaceae bacterium
ATCCGTATTCAGTAATCCGTATTCAGTAATCCGTATTCAGTAATTCCGTAATTGTTTTTCATTTCTTGATTTCTACATTTCTTAATTTCTTCATTTCTACATTCTCATATTTTCACATTCTCACATTTTCATATTTTCATATTTTCACATTCTCACATTAATCCCATTTCTTAATTCTAAATTATCCCACGCTTCCTTCGAGTGATATTTGTAATAATTTTTGTGCTTCAACGGCAAATTCCATCGGGAGTTTATTTAATACTTCTTTTGCATAGCCATTAATTATAAGGCTTACAGCATGTTCGGTACTAAGTCCTCGCTGATTGCAATAAAAAAGTTGGTCTTCGCCTATTTTTGATGTTGTTGCTTCGTGTTCTACAATTGCGTTTTTGTTTTCGATATTTACGAAAGGATACGTGTGTGCGCCGCAATTACTGCCAAGCAACAAACTGTCGCATTGCGAAAAATTTCGTGCATTTTCGGCATTTTTCAAAACTTTCACAAGCCCGCGATACGAGTTCTGGCTGTGTCCCGCCGATATTCCTTTCGACACAATTCGGCTTTTTGTATTTCGTCCTATGTGAATCATTTTTGTGCCTGTGTCGGCTTGCTGAAAGTTGTTTGTAACGGCAACCGAATAAAATTCTGCGTTCGAATCGTCGCCTTTGAGAATTGCGCTGGGATATTTCCATGTAATTGCCGAGCCTGTTTCTATTTGCGTCCACGATAATTTTGCTCTGTCGCCTTTGCAAATTCCGCGTTTTGTAACAAAATTATAAATTCCGCCTTTGCCGTTTTTATCGCCCGGATACCAATTTTGCACTGTCGAATATTTCACTTCTGCATCTTTTTCGACAATAATTTCTACGATTGCTGCATGTAGTTGATTTTCGTCGCGTTGCGGTGCGGTGCAGCCTTCGAGATACGAAACATAACTTGCTTCGTCGGCAACAATAAGCGTGCGTTCAAATTGTCCTGTATTTGCGGCGTTTATGCGAAAATATGTTGATAATTCCATTGGGCAGCGCACGCCTTTTGGAATAAAGCAAAACGAGCCATCGCTGAATACGGCTGAATTTAAGGCTGCAAAAAAATTATCGGTATAAGGAACTACCGTTCCGAGATATTTTTTCACCAAATCGGGATAATCGCTAACAGCCTCGCTGAATGAGCAAAACACAATTCCTTTTTCGGCTAATGTTTCGCGAAAAGTTGTTTTCACCGAAACGCTGTCCATAACCGCATCAACAGCGTAACTGCCAACGCCTGCAAGCACTTTTTGTTCATCAATGGGAATGCCGAGTTTTTCAAAAGTTTCGCGCAATTCGGGATCAACTTCGTCCATATTTTTGAGTTTAGGCTTGGTTTTGGGCGCAGCGTAATAAATAATATTCTGATAATCTATTTCGGGAATTTCGAGATGAGCCCATTGAGGCATTTTCATTGTAAGCCAATGTTTGTAAGCGTTTAAACGATAATCGAGTAACCATTGCGGCTCATTTTTTTTCGACGAAATCAATCGTATAATATTCTCATTCAGTCCTTTGGGTATAAATTCCTGTTCGATGTCGGTAGTAAATCCGTATTTGTATTCGCTGCCTGTAATTTCGTTTAATATATCTTTTTGTTCTTCCATTTCTGCATTAATAGTTATCAATATTTTCCAAATTTTTCCAATTCCACCACTTCAACAATTCGGGTTTTTGCAGCGGTTTCGGAGTTGTTGCATAATACACTGCACATCGCATAACGTAAAGCACACAGCGATCTTGCACCGCTCCGCAATCGATGTTGTGAAGATTGTATAAAACCTCGCCCGTGTAGCTTTTTAAGTCATCAACAGAATGAATCCCAATTCGCCAAAGATTGTGAGCAATTATTTTACCAACTCCCGGTATTTGCATCAGTTCTTTTATTGCTTGTTCTTTTTGTGTCATTTAATTAGATGCTTTTTTAGATACTTTTTCATAAAAACTAAACTTACAAAGGTACAAAATAATTTAATAAGTCGTAAGTTGTAAGTCGTAAGTTGTAAGTTTGTTTTTTGTAAAAGCACGCAGATAACGCAGATATGACAGATTTACGCAGATTTTTTTTGATTATCTTATTAAATTCCAATGGAATTGTATGTTTATAGTCATATATGGATATT
Source organism: Prevotellaceae bacterium (assembly GCA_031289385.1). Classification (GTDB taxonomy): domain Bacteria; phylum Bacteroidota; class Bacteroidia; order Bacteroidales; family UBA932; genus JAIRKV01. The sequence goes on from JAITPP010000321.1 coordinate 2,153, forward strand.
CGTAATATACAAGCCCGAATGGGGTAGTATAAAAAAATAAAACTTTGCGCTTTCTATAAAACATTTGAATTATTTAGATTTGATATTTTTCATAATTAATGTTTTATGTGATTTATTATCCAAATTTCAAATTATTGGCAGGTAAAATCTGCATATATAAAAAAGATGAAATTTTACCTCTTCTTAATAAGGCGTTTTTATTCTTTTTTTGTAAAAATTACATTAAATTTTGCCTCATCTGTATCCGAAAATGGATTACTGAAACCTTTAATTGTCAATTTATTGCCATTTAAAATATATTCAAAAGTTTCAGAAATTTCTTCATTTGAATGATGGGCTGTAAAAGTTATGCTGTTGTCTGAAAGAGAATAAGTGAAGAAATTGTCCAAAGACAAATACTGAGGAAAATACCCACGCACATACATATCCGCTGTAAAATGAATTGTATCATTGGCACTATTATAGTCGGAAGTGTACCATTTACCGACAATATTATTTTGACTGTAATTTTCTTTATCGCAAGCGGTAAAACTCAATGCTGCAAAAATTGCGATTAGAACGATGTTAATATTTTTCATAATTATTTAATTATTAGTTAGTTGTAAAATTTATTTTTATATAATGAATTTTAAATTTTCTATTTTTA
>JAITPP010000328.1 GCA_031289385.1 Prevotellaceae bacterium
TAAATTTGTTTTAACCCTTATTTTTGTGAGTACCCTTAGTAGCCAAGTAATCCCTCACAAATTACCCTTATTTTCAATAGTTTAATAAGGGAATAAGGAAAAAATGTTAAGAAAATTTGATACTACTAAGGGTACTCACAAAAATAAGGGTAAAAAAAGGACGAATATTTGCAAAAGCAAAACATTGATTTTTTACACCCCACCTTTCGGGCAAAACATTCAAATAAGTTATTTTGCAAAAAAATAACACCTCAAAAAAAGTTTTAGACATATTTTAAAAAAGATATGATTCTACAATATTTTTTATACTTTTGTGCCATAATTTTTAAGGTATGAAAAAAGCAGCGTCATTAATATTTTTATTGCTTGCCGATATAATAATATTGGCTCATGCCTTTGTGCCTCATTGTGAATACAATAAAATGCTTATACCTTTGTCGATGGCTGTTCACCATGCCGACAACGACAACCATTGTTGCTCTTCGCAAACAAATCACCATTCGAGCGACGAGGAAGATGATTGCTTACTAACCCGCACTTATTTAAAAATAGAAGAAAATGAAAAAGAAATAACATCTGTCGATTGTATTTTAAATTGTCATTTATTCTCAATTATTTATATCAATTCGCTGATTACAACCGCCAATTCGGAATTTTTATCATTCAAATATAAGCCTTATTTATCACATCATTATTGCGTTTTTGTCGCTACATTTATCGGATTAAGAGCGCCTCCCGTTTGCTGATTTTTGTTTGTTTTTATTTAATCACAACGTTCGAAATTCATTTTTCGAATATTGATTATTAATCATTTATATCAAAAATTAGTAAAAAACATGAAATTATATAATTTAATATCAATGCTGATTTTTACAATAATCGTAACAACAGCATGCCATAATCATAAAAATAGCGAACACGCACAGCATGATGAAAAATCTCATGCCGACGAAATTGTGTTTACCAAAATGCAGCAACAAAAAACAGAATTTGAAACGGAAACTGTTATTGTTGAGCCTTTTGGTGCAATAATACGAACATCTGCGCAAATTTTACCTTCGCAAGGCGACGAAAAAATAGTTACAGCCAAAGCCAATGGCGTAGTTGTTTTTTCGGCAGAGCATACCGCCGTCGGCAAAGCGGTGAACGCCGAACAAAATTTATTTTCGATAGAAAGCAGCGGCTTGGCTGACAACGATTTCAACATAAAATATCATCAAGCCGAAAACGAATACGAAAGAACAAAAAAAGAATATGAACGCAAAAAAGAACTTGCAAAAGATAAAATAGTATCGGAAGTAGATTTGCTCAAAGCCCAAACCGAATATGCAAATGCCGAAAATGTGTATAACAGTTTGCGTAAAAATTTTTCGGGCGGGCGGCAAGTAATAAAATCGCCAATTTCGGGATTTATTACCAAAACATTGGTGCGCAACGGCGAATATGTAGAAGGAGGACAACCCGTTTTGATAGTTTCGCAAAACCGCAATTTGCTTATAAAAGCCGACTTGTCGCCTAAATATTTTTCGGCACTTAACGGCATAATATCGGCAAATATTCGTGTGATGAATACAAATAAAATTTATTCGCTCGACGAGTTAAACGGAAAAATTCTTTCGTTCGGCAAATCTGTTGATGTTGCCAATCCGCTTATTCCCGTTGTGTTTCAGGTAAGCAATGATGTGGGATTATTGTCGGGAAGTATTGTTGAGATGTATATCAAAACAGTAACAAATCAACAGGCGATAACCGTTCCTAATCAAGCGATAATTGAAGAAATGGGAAGTTATTTTGTATTTGTTGAATTAACGCCCGAATCGTTTGAAAAACGAACAGTAACAAAAGGCGCAACAGATGGTTTGCGAACCGAAATTAAAGAAGGTTTATCGGCTGGCGAAAAAATTGTAAGCAAAGGCGCGATATTGATAAAACTTGCGCAATCGGCGGGCGAATTGGACAGTCATTCGGGACACGCGCATTAGGGAATTAAGAATTAAGAGTTAAGAATGAAGAATTGCCCCCAGCCCCCTAAATGGGGAGTTTTGGACAATGCTAAAAGTTTAGGCAATGCAGAAAAAGTCCCCTTTAGGGGATTTAGGGGCTAAATGAGTTAAGAGTTAAAAATTAAAAATTATGCTGAATAAAATAATAAAATTTTCGCTCAACAACAGATTGTTTGTTTTGTTAGGAGCGTTGCTGCTTGTTGCAGGCGGAATATATACGGCAGGAAAAACAGATATAGATGTTTTTCCCGATTTAACTGCGCCAACGGTTGTTGTTATGACGGATGCACACGGTATGTCGGCGGAAGAAGTAGAACGTTTGGTAACATTTCATATAGAAACCGCTGTAAACGGTGCTACGGATGTCAGGCGCGTGCGCTCGTCGTCATCGCAGGGATATTCATTTGTGTGGATTGAATTTGACTGGGGAACGGATATATTTAAAGCCCGTCAGATTGTAAGCGAAAAAATAATTACATTAAACAGTGTTTTGCCCGATGGCGTTATTCCTGTTTTAGCACCGCAATCGAGTGTTATGGGCGAAATATTATTTATTGGTTTGCAAGCCGATTCTACTTCGTTAATGGAACTTAGAACATTAGCCGAATGGGTTGTAAAACCAAGCATATTGGCAACCGGCGGAGTGTCGCAGGTTACAATTATCGGTGGAGATTACAAACAATATCAACTTCTTGCCAACCCGCAATTAATGGACATTTACGGAGTTACAATGAACGAGTTAGCCGCCGCAGGCAAAACATTCAGCTCTAATTCTGTCGGCGGAATTGTGCGCGATTTTGGCAACGAATACGCTTTGCGCGGAATTGCCCGCACTAATGATTTGGAAGAATTGGGAGCAACGTTTATAAAAACAGTAAACGCAAATCCTGTTGTTGTTTCGGATGTTGCAACATTGACGACAGGCAGCGGATTGAAAATCGGTTACGCCTCGCAAAATGCAAAGCCTGCGGTAATATTATCGGTATCAAAACAGCCTAATATAAACACGCTTAACGTAACAAAAAACATTGAACGCAATTTGGAAGAAATACGAAAATCGTTTCCCGAAGATGTAAAAATGGATACAAAAATTTTTCGTCAGGCAGATTTTATCGAAGCCTCTGTAAACAATGTAGGGCGCGCGTTGATGGAAGGTGCATTGTTTGTCGTTATTATTCTTTTTCTGTTTTTGGCAAGTTTTCGCACAACAATTATTTCGGTAATTGCAATTCCATTGTCGTTGCTGAGTACAATAATTGTGCTTTATTTGTTGGGTATGAATATCAATACCATGACATTAGGCGGCATGTGTCTTGCTATCGGCTCGCTGGTTGATGATGCAATTATTGATGTAGAAAATGTGTATAAACGATTACGGCAAAATCATCAAAAACCCAAATCGGAACAACAATCTGCTTTTTCGGTTGTGTTTGAAGCCTCGCGCGAAATCAGAGCATCCGTTATCAGCGCAACGTTTATAATTATTGTTGCTTTTATGCCTTTATTTTTCCTTTCGGGAATGGAAGGCAGAATGTTGAAACCGCTGGGAATTGCATACGTAATATCGCTTTTCATGTCGTTGATTGTTGCTATGACTGTAACTCCGCTGTTGTGTAAATTAATGCTGTCCGACGAAAAATATCTGAATAAAAAAGAAAAAGACAGTTGGTTTACATCCAAACTTATCGCATTGTATAAGAAATCGTTACAATGGGCTTTTAGTCGCGCAAAAACAATTTTATATACGGCAACAGGTATTCTTGTTGTTGCCGTTGTAATATTTTTCACGATGGGACAAAGTTTTTTACCCGAATTTAACGAAGGCGCATTAACCATTTCGGTGGTAACAAAACCCGGAATTTCGCTCGACGAAAATAATAAATTAGGAAATATTATTGAATCCGAATTATTGAAAATCCCTGAAATAACAAGCACTGCACGCCGTACAGGCAGAGGCGAACTTGACGAACATTCGCAAGCCGCCAACAGTTCGGAAATAGATGTAAATTTTAAATTAAAAAATAGAAAACAATCGGAATTTATGACTGACGTGCGGCAAACTATTGCAAATATTCCGGGCATAGCAACTACAATCGGACAGCCGCTGGGACATCGTATCGACCATATTCTTTCGGGAACGCGGGCAAATATTGCAATAAAATTATTCGGAACTGATTTGAACAATCTTTTCAGAATAGCAAATCAAATCAAAAAATCGGTTGAAAATATTGACGGTTTGGTTGATATTGCCGTAGAACAACAAACTGAAACGCCTCAACTGCAAATACGTGCAAACCGAACAATGCTTGCGCGTTACGGTATTACTATCGCCGATTTCAATAATTTTATAGAATTAGCGTTTGCAGGAGAAAAATTAAGCGATATTTATGAAGGACAACGAAGTTTTGATTTGATATTAAAACTGAACGATAATTATACTTCCAATATCGAACAAATAAAATCGGCTTTGATTGATATAGGTTCGGGCAGAAAAATACCGCTGGAAGAAGTTGCGGAAATTGTTTCGGTTGGAGGACCTAATTCTATAAGTCGCGAAAACGTGCAGCGTAAAATTGTTGTTTCGGCAAACGTGTCGGGGCGTGCGTTGAAAAGCGTGGTTGATGATATTAAATCAACAGTAGAAGAAGAAATTAATCTGCCCGAAGAATACAGAATTGAATACGGCGGACAGTTTGAAAATGCCAAAAACGCCTCGCAAACATTGCTTATTGCCTCGCTGCTGGCTGTGTTTATCATTTTTCTGTTGCTTTACGGCGAATTTAAAAATCTCACATTATCGGCAATCGTACTGGTAAATCTTCCGCTGGCGTTGATTGGCGGAATATTTGCAATATTTTTCACTTCAAATATTATAAGTATTCCTTCCATTATCGGATTTATTACGCTGTTTGGAATAGCCACACGTAACGGAATTTTGCTAATATCAAATTATCAAAATGCGAAACAAAACAGCAATAATAATTTGCGCGAAACAATAATAAACAGTTCGACAGACAGATTAAATCCTATATTAATGACGGCTTTGACGGCTGCCTTAGCATTAATTCCGCTTGTTTTCAACGGCGATAAAGCGGGCAACGAAATACAAAGTCCGATGGCAATAGTTGTATTAGGCGGATTGCTTACATCAACGCTGCTGAATATATACATTGTACCGATTGTGTACGAATTATTACAAACAAAAAGTAAAAAAAATGAAAAAAATAATTATTAGCATATTATTGCTTGCCGCCGCGCGTTCGTTATCGGCACAAAATCAATACGACACAATATTGCAGCAAATAGAAACCACCAGTTTGACATTAAACGCTCTGCGCCTCGAAATTGATGCAAAAAAACTGAACAATCGCATCGGAATTTATTTGCCGAATCCCGAAATCGAATTTAATTATTTATGGGGAAATCCTGCGGAAACAGGCAATCGCAGAGATGTAAAAATCACGCAATCGTTTGATTTTCCGACGGTTTATGCCAATAAAAATAAAATTTCGAAATTAGAAAATGCAAATGCCGATATCGAATATAAATCGGAACGCATTAATCTGTTGCTTTCAGCTAAGAAAATTTGCATACAACTTACATATTATAACGCACTTATAAACGAATACAAATATCGTTTGCAAAACGCCGAAAATATAGCAAATACGTATAAAACGAAATTAGATAAAGGCGAAACAAATGCTATTGAATACAATAAAGCGCAACTGTATTTGATTAGCGTTGAAAATGAAATTAAAAATATCGAAACAGAACGAAATTCGCTTTTGTCGGAATTGAAACAACTCAACGGCGGCAACGAAATTTCACTGTCGGCAGATAGTTTTCACAGCAAAAATTTAACTTTCGATTTTGAACAATGGTACGCACAAGCCGAAACTAAAAATCCGATGTTGCAGTATATCAGCCAACAAATAGCAATAAATCGCCATCAGGTTAAATTGAATAAATCGCAGATGTTGCCGAAATTTACAGCAGGATATATGCGCGAGCAAGTTGTTGGACAACGATTTGAAGGCGTAACCGTAGGCATATCCATTCCTCTTTGGGAAAATAAAAACAAAGTGAAACAAGCAAAAACTCAGGTAAAAGCATCAGAGGCAACTTTTGACGATAAACGGATGCAATTTTACAATTATCTTCAAAATTTATACGCAAAAACCATTGATTTACAGCAAACAACAGCAAAATACAAAAAAGCCTTATCGCAATATAACAACGATAAATTACTAAAAAAAGCCTTAGATGCAGGCGAAATTTCGTTATTGGATTATTTGCTTGAATGTCAGTATTACTACCAAATATTAAATAAACTGCTGGAAACCGAACGCGATTTTGAATTAGCATTGGCAACGCTTGAAATGTATGAATATTAATTGGGTGTGGATTTTGAAATTATGTTTTTTGTTGAGTTGTTGTTTCGAAAAAATCTTTATAAACTTTACGAACTGTATAACTTGAAAAACTTTACAAACTTTATAACTTGAAGAACTTTACAAACTTTACAAACTTTACAAACTTTACAAACTTTATAAACTTGAAGAACTTGAAAAACTTCATAACTTCTCGCCACTAATCTAAAACGCAATTCCTTTTCTGTTGAAAATCAAATATCCGAAATTCACCGAAAATATTACTTTGTTTTTATAGCCGTCGTAGTAATACAGTGTTGTGCTTAACGGTCCGAGCGGCGATTGCCAAACGAGTGTTGCATATCCGGTAAACGAACGGTTTTTGAATTTATCGCCGTAAATAATTTCATTGTCAATGCCTTTTTTGAGTTCGCGATAGGGTTGAAAAACATATATTCCGCCTTTTGCATATATGCTGTTTGATAGCGAAAATATCGGCATTATGCCTGCTGCGATGTATGTATTTGCTCTGAAATTTTCTAAAAAAAGCGTTTGACTGTGTTGTGTGGGTTGAAATGACGGCGACAAAAACAGGGTAGGGTAATAGCCCGAAAATCGCGGTTTGGGCGAGTAAATGCCTTCAACCAAATATCCTAACGAAAAGTTTTTGCCAAAATTAAAATATCGTTCATCATAAAGTTTTAGCGAAAAAATGTTTTGCGATTTACGTTCTTTTGCAAGCACAGAGGTGTTGCCCGGAGTGTATTTGCCGTTGCCTGTTACAAATTGTAATTTTATTTGCCATTTTCGTCCTTTGGTTGGGAAGTCGGTGTAGTTTAAGTCGTTACTGGTAATTCCCGCGCTTGTTGCAAAAAAATCGAGAGCGTAATTATCGGGGGTGTCGTTTATCGAAAAATCGCGGGTTTGATAATAATCGCTTTCGTAAATTCCGAGTGTTGAATTTAATCTGAAAATGGTGTTTTTATTAACAATATAACCGCCACCAATTTGATAATGTAAGTCTTGTTCTTTCAGATAAACGGGTTTTTCGTCTTCAATAAAAAAATCGGTGCGGCTTTCGTAATAATCGTAATGATTGTAGCGTAAATATTGTTCCCAAAACACAGGTATTTTGAATGGATAATCGCGGCGAAGTCCGAATTGTGCGGCATAATATAATTTTCCGTAATGAAAATTTATGCTGTATCGCGAATATGCTTTTGCCCAATATCGGTGTTCAAATCCAAGATACGCTTGGTTTAGCAGCGATGATGAAATATTTACTCCAAATGCAAGTTTATTGTTCGAGCCCGACATTATTTGCAGTTTTGTGTCGAATGTTTTTGAAACCGAATCGTAAACAACCATCGGAAAAATAGATGATACCACGCCTGTTTCTACAACTTTAAAGTATTTATCTTTAAATTGTGCCATCGTTAATGTGCCATCGGTATTTTTCTTGCCTTGATTAATCATTTGTTGTATGAATTTTTTTTGTTTGTCCGAAACTTTTTTGCCGACTATTTCTATATTTTTAAATTTTTGCAGAGGCAGTTTTGCTTTAAATTCAGTGCGGCGTGTTTTTACTTCGTCAGCCGAGCGGCGCACCGAAACACGTTGTTTTATCGAATCTATCATTTTACACGCATTTTTGTAGCCTTCATCTATTATTTCATCTACTTTCGAAAATTCAAATATATCAACATTATCAAGTTTTGTGTCGATGCGTATGCTTTTTTCTGCGGGCATTGTATAATCGGTATCGTTTACAAACATTTTTTTCAGTTGTTCAATAATATTTTCTTCGTCCATAACAGTGTCGTTGTCAGAGCATTTGCTGCCGATAATAAAGTCGGGATTAAAATCGCTTTCCATAACATTCCAAGGAAAATTATTGTAAATACCGCCATCAAAAAGCAAAGCAGAATCAATAACAATAGCCTTAAAAGCAAGCGGAAACGTCATTGATGCGCGAATTGCCAAGCCCAAATCGCCATTGCGCGAAATAAACGCTTTATGTGCATTAACATCGGCTGAAACGCTTCGAAACGGAACAAAAAGTTTGTCGAAATTGCCGTTACAGGCGGCTGTCGCACCCGAAAAAAGTTCAAAAAAAGCAATATCCATAGGATATGGAGATATTATGCTTGTCGGCAAATTAATTTTTACGGGATTTTTTTTATCTTTATTAACATTAAATTTCACCAAAAACAGTTCGGCAGTAGGGTCGGTTAATAATGAATAATATCGTTGTTTGTCGGTAATAATGCCGTGAAACCAATATTCGAAATCGTTTGATTTGAAAATTTCTATCATTTCATCAACCGAATATCCCGATGCGTAAAGCCCTGCAACTATTGCACCCATTGATGTTCCGGTAACATAATCAATAGGAATATTATTTTCTTCCAACGCTTTTATCACGCCAATATGCGACAATCCTCTTGCTCCGCCGCCGCTCATTACCAATCCTACGCTTTGCGAACGCCCAAGCAAAGGAAAAAACGACAGACAAAAAGCAGTCAGCAAAACTTTGAATATCTTATGTTTTATATTTAGTATCATATTTTTTATTTTCAACAGTAAATTATTTTACGCAAAGTTCGCAAAGATTTTTCAAATCAACAAATAAACAAGAACAAAGAAACAAGAGCCAAGAACAAAGAAGTTATAAAGTTTGTCAAGTTTGTCAAGTTATAAAGTTATAAAGTTTATCAAGTTATAAAGTTTATCAAGCCCCAAAATCAACAAGTAAGCAAAAAACAATTAAACAATTAAACAAATCAACAAAAAGCAATTAAACAAATCAACAAAAAGCAATTAAACAATTAAACAAAAAGCAATTAAACAATTAAACAAATC
>JAITPP010000192.1 GCA_031289385.1 Prevotellaceae bacterium
TGGTCATCGAGTTTGCCTGTGCGCCGCGCCGATTTGCTGCAAGTAGATACAACCGAAAAATTTACAAATTTCAGCAACGCCGAATTGCTTGCGCCCGAAACTACAACCGAAAAATGGTATGTAACACAGGCTTACGTTCGCGGCAAAATAAAAATAGTTTATACTATCACAATTGCAACATCGTATTTTTACGAAAACGATTTTTTGAAAAGCGGATTTTCGGAAAATATTAAAGTATCGCCATCGTTGTTTTTAGAAAATTTGGGATGTTACAGCGGCGTTGTTGTACATGGAAAAAACGAAACTCCCTTGTTTGTACTTGGCGTAGATGTTGCCGACAATATTAATCCTGCGTCGATGTATGTTCGCTGGTTTGGAATAATTGTGCTGCTGATGACTTTTGTGGTTTTTATTTTTCATTTTTTGTTTCGTAAAAATATTATTAAAGCAATAATATCGGTTGTTGCAGCATTTGCTTGCGTGATGTTTTTGGTTTACAACTATTGGGGAACGCTGAACGCCGAATTTAGCTTTTTCAATTCATCGCTTTACGCATCGTCAAAATTTTTGCCATCGTTTGGCGTTTTATTTTTATACATTTGCTTTGTAATTACAATAATTTGCATTGTATTTATTAAGCGGCGAAATATTTTTTCGGCAATAAAAAGATACAAAAAAAACGGACGCCGCACAGCAATATGCAGTTTAGTTTTGTTTGCAATTATTCAGTCGGTTTTGAGCGTATTATTGCCTGTAACACTAACCAACGACTCAAATTTTTCGCTTGCAGTACATAAAATATACGATATAAATTGGTTTACTATTTTGTCGTATATATTGATGGCATTGATGTTTACAGACTTTGCAATGTTACAGATTTTATGTATGTATATTTTAAAATCGAAAAAAAATCGCACCGCAACTATTTTTATACAAACGCTGTTATCGGCATTATTATTGGTTTTGTGCGGCGAACACAGCGTTTTTGTGATATGTTTTTTTGTTGCATATTTTGTTGTTATTTCAATAATTTGTTGCAAAATAAAATCAATATTACGAACATTTATTTTGTTTGCAGCATTGTCGGCAGTGTTTTGCATAAGCATTGTGTTGCGCGAAGAACTTAATAAAATCAAACAAATAACAAAAAATCTTGCCGAATCGCTATCGCAAAAAAACGATCTTACATTTGAAGCATTATTTACCGAAATATCCGATAAACTTCTGCTTGACGGGCAATTACAAGCATACGTAATTGATGACGATGTAGCAGATGACGTGATTTTAAACTATATAAACGAAAAATATTTTGATGGATATTTTCAAAGTTACAATTTGGATATAACAATATGTCTGCAACGCGATATTTTGTATGTAGCCGAATCGGAAGAAATAAATTATAATTGTTTCGATTTTTTCGAGAAAGAAAAATCAATTTACGGAAGTCGGGTAGGGGAGATGCCTTTGTGGTTTATGGCTATGGGCAACGGAAAAATCAATTATCTGGCAGAATTATCATATAATAAAAATGTTGAAACTAAATTGTATTTAACGTTCACTTCGCTTTCCGAATCGCAATATGTAGGCTATCCCGAATTGCTGCTCGATCAAAAAAATCAGCCAAATAAATTGTTGCGGCAAAACGATTATCTGTATGCAAAATATTTTAAAAATAAACTCGTTTCGCGATACGGCGATTTCGGATATAATTACGAACTGAATATTCCCAAAGAAATAAAAAATCATTCTTTTTTTATCGAGCGCGGATATATTCATTATTACGTTGAAATAGATGATGACGATTCGCTAATAATTTCTACACCAACGGTTTCGTTATTGGAAATTGTTTCGTCAAATTCGTTTGTATTTTTATTTTTTGTGATAATTCTTGTAATATTTTTGCGCTGTATAGGATTTGATATTTTGGAAATAAGCCGAACAATAAATTTCAGACAAAAAACACGAATATTATTGCTGATGCTGGTGCTGTTTTTGCTGTTTGTGGTTGGCGGAACAATTCTGCTGCACACTTTCAATCAGTTTGAAAAAAACAAAATAGAATCAATCGAAGAAAAAATTCAGTTGATAAATAATGAATTTAATATGCAATACGGAATGAATAACCGTATTTATACAACGCGCGATTTATCGGCTTGGCTGATAGAATTATCAAACCTGTATCATATTGATATTAATATTTATACGCTCGACGGAAGTCTGCTGGCAACATCCCGCCCCGAAATATTTAGCCGCAAATTATTGGGATTTGATATGGATATGCAAGCATTTAAAAAACTGAATACACAAAACCAACCGTATTATATAAATTACGAAAACATAGGCTCGCTCGAATTTAGTTGTATTTATTTTGCTTTTTACAACAATAACGATGACAAACTTTCATATCTATCGCTTCCGTATTTCGAGCAGCAGCGCAAGTTTCAGGAAAAACGGCTTGCACTCGCAAATACAATCATAAATATATTTGTTGTAGCTATAATACTCGGAATTTTGTTTGCCACGATAATATCAAATTTATTGTCGAAACCGTTGGTAACAGTACGTTCGCAAATAGGAAAATTTAATTTGCGCGGGAAATCCGAACACATTAAATACAAAGGAAATGACGAAATAGGAAGCCTCGTAAAAGCCTATAATTCGATGCTCGACAAACTTGCCGAAAGCGCAGCAAAACTCGCACAAACCGAGCGCGAACACGCTTGGCGCGAAATGGCGCAGCAAATTGCACACGAAATAAAAAATCCGCTAACGCCGATGCTGCTTAATATTCAGCATGTAATGCGATTGAAAAAAAATAATGCCCCCGCTTGGGAAAAACATTTTGACGAGCTTGCAAAATCGTTGATAGAACAAATAAATATCTTATCGGTAACAGCATCCGAATTTTCTGATTTTGCCAAATTTGCCAATTTCGAGCGGCACGATGTTGATGTCGTAAACTTGCTGGAAAAACAATTGGATATGTTCAAAGGCTATGAAAACATAAAAATATCGCTAAACGTAGAAGGCGCACAACCGAAAATTGTGTTAGCCCTGTACGAACAATTGCAGCGAGTATTTACAAATCTTATTAAAAACGCCATACAGGCAATAGGCGAAAATAATGACGGCGAAATAAAATTATTTGCAATAGATTTGCCCGACAATTACTATCAATTTAGCGTGCAGGATTCGGGCGACGGAATAAGCGAAGAACAACGCCAATATTTATTTCAACCGAATTTCACAACCAAATCAAGCGGCACAGGACTTGGATTGGCAATCTCAAAAAATATAATCGAAAACATCGGCGGACGCATATATTATTCACCCACAAACGACGGAAAAACGTGTTTTGTTATTGAATTGCCGATTAAGAATTTACAATT
>JAITPP010000343.1 GCA_031289385.1 Prevotellaceae bacterium
ATAAAAAATAAAAGAAATGAAAAATTACAAATTTATTATGCTGATTTGCTTTGTTTGCGCGGGATTCAACCTTAATGCACAAACCGAATTATCGGGCGAAGTTGTTGATAAAAACAACAATACTCTTGCAAGCGTTTCGGTAAGTTTCAACAACGGAATGGTGAAAACCGTATCCGACAACGACGGAAAATTTACATTAAAATATCCCGATACGGTGAGCAGCCGAAATATGCGTTTTCAGTTGTTCGGCTACAAAACTAAGACGATGATTGTGAACAAAAATCAGCAAAAAATAAAAATAATTTTACTCGACAGCACCTACAATCTCGACGGTGCAAAAGTTTTGGCTTCGCGCAACGGACGTTTCAGCGATTATTCGGCGCAAACGCTGCAAATGTCCACTTTCGATATTGTTACCAACCCTGCTGCAATGGCTGATATTATTGGAAACATGCGCGTATTGCCCGGCGTACAAAGCAACGACAACGACGGACGTCTGATAATTCAAGGCGGCAATACCGACGAATCGCAAATTTATATCAACGATTTGATTGTTGCAAATCCTTACAGTTTATCGTCGCAAAACTCAGGCTCGCGCAGTCGTTTTACACCCGATTTATTTGAAGGAACGGTTTTGCAATCAGGCGGATTTAATGCCGAATTTGGACAGGCAATGTCGGGAATAATAAACCTCAACACCAAAGAACACGCACAAATGCTGGCAAAAACAGATATTGCCGTTTCGTCGGCTTATGCCGAAATTACTCATATCGACAAAAAACCGTCGTATTCATATCGCGCAAGCCTCAACTACATTAATATGATGCCTTACACAAAATTAGTTCCCGATAAATACGATTGGGAAAAATATTATCAGCAAATTTCGGCAGATGTTTATTTTACAAAAGAATTTTCGCAAAAAACAAAACTCACCGCGCAATTCAACAGCAGTTATGCCGATGGCACGTATAATTACAAAAATGTAGATAACGTAAATCTTAAAAATAATATCAGGCAAACTTACTTTTATACGCAAATAAATTTTTATCACACGTTCAACAGTAAATTGTCGTTATCGGCTGCTGGCAACGTGGTGATTGACGGTTTTTCGGGAACAGAAACTCAATATCAAAACGATAAAATTAATACGCGAAACATCTGGAATCACAACAAAATAACATTGCAATACAGAACGCGAAAAATAACAAATCGCACAGGCGCAGAATTTATTTACAACGCTTACGCCGAAACATATACATTCATAGCCGATTACAAAACAAATGTGCAAAATAATCTGGCAAGTATTTACAACGATACCAAAATATTTTTCGGCAACAATATCACTGCAAGCATTGGCGTGCGAGGCGAATATTCGTTTTATCTGAAAAAATTTAATGTTGCGCCGCGATTATATTTTGCATATCGCTTGGATACGGAAAATATTTTTTCGTTTTCGGCAGGCGATTATTTTCAGTTGCCATCAATAAATTATCTGAAAACGACAAACAATATTGATTTTACGTCTGCTGCAAAAACAACAGCATCATACAGTTATGTGAAAAAGAACGAAAAATTTCAAATCGACGCATATTATAAAAAATACAACAACGTAGTTAGGTATCAGCAAGGGCAGTTTATAAATAACGACGGAAAAGGCTACGGCTGGGGCGCAGATATTTTCTGGAAAAGCGATTTCAAATCGTTGGAATATTGGCTTTCATATTCGTACAACAACACAAAAAAACGTTACGATTATTTTGCGAAAGCCGTTGCTCCGTCTTATGTTGCGCAACATTCGTTTAACGTTACGCTGAAATATTTTATTGCGCCGCTGAAATCGTTGGTTGCAACAAGTTATTATATTTCGTCGGGTGCGCCTTATTACAGCGATATTTCGCCGTATGAAAAATTAGGAAAAACGCCGTTTCGCAGCCGATTGGATGCATCGTTGTCGTTTTTGCCAAAACAGTGGATTGTTGTGCATTTAGGATGTCAAAATATATTGGGACGCAAAAATATTTACGGCTACGAATATTCAAAAATCACACAAGGCGTGCGAAAAAAAATTACAGCCGCAAACACAGGCTTTTACTTTGTAGGAGTGTTTGTTACGCTTAGTTATTCAAAAACATTAAATCAATTAAAATCTCTTTAATAATCTTTTAAAAATTCAAAAAAAATGAGAACAATTTTATTCGCGTTGATGTTGCTTGCAGCAAGCACAGTCAATGCACAAAGCAAACTCACCATTGTAGTGGATGGAATCGAAAAAAACGATGGTAAAATTTTAGTAGCCGTGTACGATTCGGCGAATTTTCTGAAAAAACCGACTTATGTAAATTTTGCAAAAGTCGAAAATGAAGAAATAGCAATAGTTTTGCAGAATGTTGCTGTTGGCGAATATGCCGTTTCTGTTTTTCACGACGAAAACAACAACAACCGATTAGACACCGGCTCGTTCGGAATCCCTACCGAAAAAACAGGTTTCAGCAACAACGCAAAAGGAAAAATGGGAACGCCGCCATTTTCGGAATGTAAATTTACCGTTGATGACGATACCGTAATTTACATCACGCTTACGGGATATTCTTTTGAAAAATAATAAATGGCTGTTGTGCATGAGAAAAACAACGAAGTTAAGAAGTTAAAAGAAGTTATGGAAGTTATTTGTGAAGTATTATTGATAAAATTTTGTGAATTTTGCGGTTAAAAAAGTAAAGAAGTTACAAAGTTTGTCAAGTTTTTAAAGGTTTTTTCAAATCAACAACTAAGCAAACAACAACTAAGCAAATCAACAACGGAAATTTATTCAAAATGAAATTTAAGCATAAACATATTTGAGTACAATTTATCAATAGCATTGTAGTAGGCTTCGTAACCTTCGGTAGCACCTTTGGTGAGTACATTGCCTGCGCCGGTTGAAAATTTTGCTTCGATAGAAAATTTGAAATAGGCTAAATAAAATTCAAAGCCAAAGCCAAATTCGCCAAAGACTTCGGTATTGCTTATTCCAAAAAATACGCCTCTTTTTATATCGTTGCCGCCGCTTAAATTGTAGCGTCCATTTATGCCCGCAAAAACATAGGGACGGAAATTAGAGTTGCGTTTGGCGCTGAATTTTAAATGAACGGGCAATTCTATATAATTCGAGCCGATTTTCATTGTATGCAAAAGTTCGTTGGTATCGTCATCATAAAATTCAAGATTACGTGCCCCAAACGATATGCCCGGCAAAGCACGCAAATTCCATTGTCGTTTTATGCGATAATCTACGATAGCATTAATATCAAATCCTGAGTGCATTGTTACAACATCGGCTCTTACTCTGTGACTTACGCCATCCAGCATAACGTTGTTTAACGTGTTGGCAGTTGTAAAATCAAAAACATTTATTCCCAGCGAAAATCCAAAACGAAACGGGCTGGCATACTCGTAGTGCAACAAATTTAAGTCGCTGTTGTTTAATTGAGCCGACGCCGATAAACACATTATAGATAATAATATAGATAAAAAAAACTTTCTCAAAATGTCAAATAATTTGTGCAAAGGTAATATTTTATCAATATCACTTATTATAAACACAAGATAATTAACTATTTTTAATGTTTTAAAACAAGAAGTTGATAATAATGATTAATGGTTAATGATTAATGGTTAATGATTAATGGTTAGTGATTAATGGTTAGTGATTAATGGTTAATGGTTAATGGTTAGTGATTAATGGTTAATGGTTAATGGTTAGTGATTAATGGTTAATGGTTAGTGATTAATGGTTAATGGTTAGTGATTAATGGTTAATG
>JAITPP010000092.1 GCA_031289385.1 Prevotellaceae bacterium
GTTGCTTAATGTCGTTCATAATTGTTACTGAATTATAATTAAAAGTGTTACAAAGATAAAAAGATTTTTTCAAATTAACAATATTATTTAAGACATCAGTAAATAACGTAACGTATATATATAAAAAAATTAGAAGTTGTAAAGTTTGTAAAGTTCGTCAAGTTTGTCAAGATTTTTTTAATGAACAATAGCCAAATGAATGTAGCAAAGCAAACCTTAACAAAATGAAGTTTAGAAAAACATAAGTATCGTTTACCAAAAAGGGATATTCCTTTTAGTAAAAAAGAGTACTCCTTTTACAGAAAAGCAGTATTCCTTTTGATGAAAAGCAGTACTACTTTTTGTAAATAGACAGAACATTTACAAATCAAGCGTTTATAGCGGTGTGTTTTTTAATAAAATAATTACTGAATATTTTATCCACAATCAAAATCCAAAAAAATAAAGGAAAACAATATTACGGAAATTCAATGCTACTAAGGGCGTTTTTTAATTGAAAAATGAAAATTATTATTTTATTGAATTGATAAGATTGATTTTATATTTTAATCACAAGGAACTTTAAGTTTTCAGTCAGGAAAAGTCACAAATGTTCTTATCAACAAAATCGTAATTTGTAATTGATTATTATCTGCGTGCTTATCTAAAAACAACAAATCAACAAAAAACAAATCAACAAAAAACAACAAAACAAATCAACGATTAAACAAAATCTTTCGGCTATATTAATTATTTTTTGTAACTTTGCCTGCTTATTTACAAATAAAATCAAAATAATTTGACACACGAAACAAACATAGTTGAAACCCCGCTAATGAAACAATATTTTGCGATGAAAGCAAAGCATCCCGATGCTATAATGCTTTTTCGCGTGGGCGATTTTTATGAAACTTTCGGCGAAGATGCTATAAAAACCAGCGAAATTCTCGGAATCACTCTTACCCACCGTGCTAATGGCGCTGCGCAATTTGTTGAACTTGCGGGATTTCCGTATCATGCCGTAAACACTTATTTGCCCAAACTTGTTCGCGCCGGACAACGTGTTGCAATTTGCGAACAACTTGAAGACCCGAAAAAAGCAAAAAAAATCGTGAAACGCGGTATTATCGAAGTTGTTACGCCCGGAATTACTTTTTCGGAAAATGTACTCGAAAATCGCGAAAACAACTTTTTGGCTTGCGTGCATTTTAACAAAAAACTTGTTGGTGTTGCATTTTTGGATGTTTCTACTGGCGAATTTTTTGTGTCGGAAGGCTCGGTTGAATATGTAGATAAGCTAATTACAAATTTTGCGCCCAAAGAAGTGCTTTTTCAAAAAGGATATGAAAACGATTTTATAAACTATTTCGGCGACAAGCATTACACTTACAAATTGGACGAATGGGCTTTTGTTGAAGATGCCGCGTACAACAAACTGCTGCAACAATTAAAAACAAATACACTGAAAGGATTTGGCGTTGAAAGCATTAGCGAAGGAATTACCGCTGCCGGCGCAACACTTTTTTATCTCGATATGCGGCAACACGAAAAACTGAAACACATTTCGTCAATTTCGCGTATCGACGGCAACAATTACGTTTGGCTCGACAGATTCAGTATTCGCAATCTCGAACTGTTTCATTCGTTCAACGAAAACGCGAAAACGCTTGTTGATGTGATAGATAAAACCATTTCGCCAATGGGTGCAAGGCTTTTGCGGCGATGGATTTCGCTGCCGCTTAAAGATATTCGCGCAATAAATTCGCGGCTCGATACTGTTGAATTTTTTATTAAAAACAATGAAATCAGCGAAAAACTGATAGAAAAAATATATGAAATTGGCGATATTGAAAGAATAATGTCGAGAGCATCGGCAGGTAAAATTGTGCCGCGCGAGGTGCTGCAACTTTCGTCAGCCTTGTCGGCGATAAAACCGATAAAAGAACTTTGCCAAGCAGCCAACGAGCCTAATATCAATAAAATAGGCGAACAACTTAATATTTGCGACAGTCTGAAAATAAAAATTACAAAAGAAATCTGCAAAGATGCTCCCAATCAACTTACAAAAGGCGGCGTAATTGCCGATGGCGTAAATGACGAACTCGACGACTTGAGAAATATCGTTCGCAACGGAAAAAAATATCTGCTCGAAATTCAGGAACGAGAAATTGAACGCACAGGAATAAGTTCGCTGAAAATAGGATTTAACAACGTTTTCGGATATTATATCGAAGTCAGAAATACACATAAAGATAAAGTTCCCGCCGAATGGGTGCGCAAGCAAACTCTCACAGAAGCAGAACGTTACATTACCGAAGAACTTAAACAGTACGAAGAAAAAATTCTTGGCGGCGAAGAAAAAATGATTGTTATCGAACAACATATTTTTAATGAATTGATAGCAAATATTCTTGAATTTGTAGTTCCCGTTCAACTTAATGCCGCACTTATAGCCAAACTCGATTGTCTGCTTTCGTTTTCGACACTTGCAACAAAATCAGACTATTGCAAGCCCGAAATAAACGACAGCGACGAAATCGACATAAAACAAGGACGCCACGCCGTAATTGAAACAATGCTGCAAGCCGGAACTTACGTTGCCAACGACGTTTTTCTCGACAGCAAAGAACAACAAATTATTATAATTACAGGACCGAATATGTCGGGAAAATCGGCAATATTGCGGCAAACGGCACTTATCGTTTTGCTTGCACAAATAGGCTGTTACGTTCCCGCAAAAGCGGCAAAAATAGGCGTTGTCGATAAAATTTTTACACGTGTAGGCGCATCCGACAATATTTCGCAAGGTGAATCAACGTTTATGGTTGAAATGCTTGAATCGGCAAGTATTCTCAACAATCTTTCGCAACGCTCGCTTGTGCTGCTCGACGAAGTTGGGCGCGGAACAAGCACCTACGACGGAATTTCAATAGCGTGGGCAATGGCAGAATATATTCACGAACATCCTACGGCAAAAGCAAAAACCCTGTTCGCAACACATTATCACGAACTTAACGAAATGGAAAATTCGTTTGCGCGAATAAAAAATTACAATATTGCTGTGAAAGAAGTGAATAATAAAGTTATTTTTCTGCGCAAATTCGAGAAAGGAGGCACAGAACACAGTTTTGGTATTCACGTTGCGGCAATGTCGGGAATGCCGAAAAGCGTTGTTGCCCGCGCCGAAGAAATACTGAAAGAACTTGAAAAAACCAACAAAAACAATCCACTCGAAAAGCAGATAGGCGAAATAGCCGAAACACGCAGCGGTTATCAACTAAGTTTTTTTCAACTCGACGACCCCGTGCTAAAACAAATTCGCGACGAACTCAAAAATCTTGAAATAGACAACCTTACACCTATACAAGCCCTAAATAAACTCAGCGAAATTAAAAAGATTTCGGGGATTTAGGGGATAGTTGTAAGTCATAAGTCGTAAGTCGTAAGTTGTAAGTCGTAAGTCGTAAGTCGTAAGTTGTAAGTTGGTTGTTGATTTGAAAAAACCCCAAAAAATATCAAATATAAATTTTATCAACATTTTAACAGTTTTGGAAATAAAAGAGATTCGGAAAATAATATATGAAATGTTTTGCCGATTATCTATTTTCCTATCAATATCAACAAAAAATCTACTCTAATCAAATTTATTTATAAGTTTATAAACAGTATAAATTTGCACAATAAAATTAAAAAATATACCTTTGAAAAACGAAATTTAATAAATAATAAAAAAACACAAAAATTATGGCATTAGCGATAAATGAATCAAATTTTAATGAAATTGTAAAATCCGACAAATTAATTGTTGTTGATTTTTGGGCAGAATGGTGCGGTCCGTGCAGAGCCATCTCGCCGATAATTGAAGAACTTGCCAAAGAATATGAAGGCAAAGCAGTTATAGGCAAAGTGGATGTGGATTCAAACACTGCAATCGCCGAAAAATACGGTATTCGCAATATCCCGACTATAATTTTTATTAAAAACGGCGAAATTGTAGATAAAACCGTTGGCGCAATTCCAAAAACAGCGCTTGTTTCAAAAATTGAAGCATTGCTGTAAATAAAAAATTATCAGTAAACAACGAAGAACGAAAATAAATTTTTCTCTTCGTTGTTTTTTATATAATTTCTCGAAAATTTGAATGGGAATAACACAAAACATAGGCGAAAAAGGCGAAAAAATAGCACAAAATTATTTGTTGCAAAACGGATTTCAAATTCTGCACACAAACTGGCGATTTGGATATAAAGAATTGGATATAATAGCAACAAAAAATGCGTGTTTGCACATTGTTGAAGTAAAAACACGAACTTCGCAATTTTGGGAAAACCCAAAAGATGCAGTCGTGCGCCGAAAACAAAAAAATATGATTGCCGCCGCCGATGCCTATATATCTAAATATGATATAAATATGCAAACACAATTTGATGTGATTTCAATAATTTTAGACGCCGAAAAATATGATATAGAATATATTTCCGAAGCATTTTCTTCAACCCTGTAAAAACAAATAAAAAAAATAACACTATGGACAGAAAAAAACAAGTAGAAATTTGCAAATCGTGCAAAAACAAAAAAATCTCGTGGCAACAAGGAATAATTTGTTCCTTAACGGATGCTGTTCCCGAATTTGAGGACAGTTGCCCTGAATATCTTATAGACAACGAAATAATTGAACAGAAAATCCAAAAAAAATTAGAAAAAAAAGAATCGGAAAAAGGCGAACAGAAATTAAGAAGCCTATTTGTGTTTATAATAGTGTTTCAAGTACTTGTTTCAATATTTGCATTTATGATTCGTTATCCGTCAGCAAGATTAAATATTATAGGAATTGCATTGCAAATGGTTTTGTTTCATTATGTTCTTATTGGTAAAGAATGGGCAAAAATGCTTCTGATTATATTACTTATTATTGCAGATTTATTTGGAATAATTTGGATGATAGGAGCATTACGATGGACTCTTTTCGCATCTTTCTTGGTTATTCCGATAGTACTTTACAGTTATGGAATATATCTATTAACCGCTGACAAAGATTGTATAAAATACTTCAAACATAAAAACAAATAACTATGGACAGAAAAAAACAAATAGAAATTTGCAAATCGTGCAAAAATAAAAAATTCTCGTTGCAACAAGGAATAATTTGTTCCTTAACCGATGCCGTTCCCGAATTTGAGGAAAGTTGCCCTGAATATCAAGAAGATATTATTGTAAAAGAGGTAAAAGAAGAAAAGCCTAAAAAACAGTTGGGAACGCAAGAACAAAACGGCAAAAGGAAAATAACAACTCTATTTGTTATTTTATTATTACTTTCAATACCAACTTTGATACTTTCGTTCAACAATTTTAGACTGATAGGAACATATTTGATAGGATTAATATTACAATTACTCTTGTTTCAAGTTGTTCTTCTCGGCAAAAATTGGGCTAAGATAATAATGACAATATTACTTGTTTTTGGATTTTCATTTTCATTATCTTCAATGGCACAAATCCACTCATCTGAAGAACTCATATTTCTTATTCCTATGGCAATTTACAGTTATGGAATTTGTCTATTTAGTGTTGATAAAGATTGCATCAAATTTTTCAATTTCTTTAAAGAAAAACAAGAACAGATAGGCGAACACGAGCAAAAAGGAGAACGAAAATTAGTAAATTTATTTTTGTTTTTGATAGCATTTGAGATATTTCTTTCATGGCTTTTAGAGATACATATTAAACCTATTAATCAATCAATAATTGTAAAATTAATGCGCATACTAATACTATTATTTGTATTTTATTATGTTATGCAGGGCAAAAAATGGGCTAAGATAATTACAACAATATTATTTATTGCAGGAAGTATATTTATGATAATATTCTTTATTAAAGATACAGGATATTTTTTAACAATATTAAAAATGGGAATGTTCAATATGCAGATAATATTATCGATTGCACTTATATTTTTCATTCCGATAGTATTTTACAGTTATGGAATATATCTATTAAATGCTGATAAAAATTGTATAAAATACTTCAAACAGAAAAACAAATAAAACTATGGACAGAAAAAAACAAATAGAAATTTGCAAATCGTGCAAAAATAAAAAAATCTCGTGGCAACAAGGAATAATTTGTTCCTTAACCGATGCTGTTCCCGAATTTGAGGAAAGTTGTCCTGAATATCAAGAAGAAATTACTGAAAAAAAAGAGCACAATAAAGATTATATTGGCAAACAAGA
Source organism: Prevotellaceae bacterium (assembly GCA_031289385.1). Classification (GTDB taxonomy): domain Bacteria; phylum Bacteroidota; class Bacteroidia; order Bacteroidales; family UBA932; genus JAIRKV01. Next base: position 6,213 of record JAITPP010000092.1, read on the forward strand.
GCGAAAAGGCGAACAAAAATTAACAAGTATATTAGTGCTTCTTATAATAATGACAATTATTTCTAATATAATACAAGTGGACAAAGCGCATCATACACCAACAGGAGGGATTCTGTCAATATTAGTGCAAATAGTTTTATTTCATTATGTTCTTCGAGGAAAAGAATGGGCGAAGATAATTGTAGTTACATTGATTTGTTTTGCAATTTTATTTACAATAATAAATATGATATCCTTCTTTATGACAGAGAGATTTTATTCGGATATTATTGATATTGTTATGTTAATATTTCTTGGTATAATTGCAACTTACAGTTATGGAATATATCTATTAAATGCTGATAAAAATTGTATAAAATACTTCAAACAG
>JAITPP010000098.1 GCA_031289385.1 Prevotellaceae bacterium
AATACCAACGACTAAATACTAACGACTAAATACCATATTTTAAAAAAATAATTGGCGAAATATTTAAAATATTCACCAACTATTCGTGTTTAATATTATATATTATTTTGGAAGGTCTAAATTATTTTGGCAGTTCGGATTCTTGTTTCGATTTCTTTAATTGAAATTCATGAACAATCTGTTGTTTCATTTCAATTTCATTTTGTTTATTCTGACTTTTTTGCGTGTTTTCTTCAATTTTTTTCAGAATTTTATCTTTATCTTTTTGCAACGATACACCATCGTCTTGCAAGTTACGCAGTTCTTTTTCAGCCTTTTTCAAGTCATCTGTACTTTTGTCAAACTGAACGGTTGTAGTATATAAAGCCACATACGGTTCAAGTTTATTTTCAAATTCCATTACATTTTTAATTAAACTTTCGCAGGTTGCCGATGTACAAAATACGTCGTCGCTTATCAACGATACGAGAATATAAACTTTCGAATCGGTTTTGCTCTGTTTGTTTTTATCAACTTTTGTATAAATGTTGATTATTTCATTGCTGAATTCCTTAAATTTCACACTTTTATATTCGGTGAAACCTTTTGATGCGCTTTTACCCTTCAGCCCGCTTGCTTCAAAACGTTTTTTAAGCGTAGCCTCAACATCATCTGCCGTATAAGGCAAATCAATAGACACTGCATTTTGATAGCCTATTTTTGGCATCTCAACAGTTGTTTCGAACGATTGCGCCTTCATCGACATAATTGCCGAAACAAAAATAAAACTTATAATTACCACTTTTTTCATATCTTTTTACATTTTTTTTGTTAAAAAATCAGTTAATATAACAGCAATTTTCATGCCAAAGTTTTGTTATTTTTTATTGAAATATTTTTATGCTCATTATCAAATCAATACAAAAAAATCATTTAATATTATTTTGATTTCAGCAATATTTTTGCATCTTTGTACCAACAAAGTTAATTAAGTTTTAATAATAACAAAAAATAAATTATGAAAAAGATAAAAGTTTTAACAGCGGTAGTTTTTACTGCATTTATTATGAGTTCTTGTATAGGTTCATTTAAATTATCGCGAAGTTTATATGAATGGAACACGGGCATAGGAAGTAAATTTGCAAATGAAGTTGTTTTTATTGCCGTTTCACCTGCTTATGCAGTTTGCATACTCGGTGATATTTTTATAGTAAATTCCGTTGAATTTTGGAATGATGAAGAGGTATTTTCTATGAAAAACAGCGATGTAAAAGAAATTGAATACAACGGCGTTTTTTATACGGTTACAAAAAAACGCAACACTTTACGCATCGAGCAAACCGACAATGCGGCTGTGTATGCAGAACTTTCGTACGACAGAATAAAAAAATCGTGGCGCGTGAAAAACGACAATTACAATCAGGAAATTATGCGCTTTTTAGACGACAATAAAATTGAAGTTTATTTGCCGAACAACAAAAAGCAAACATTCGAAATGAACGAAAAAGGAATTGCCGAATTGCGCGAAATCGTTAATAATTAGTTATTAATGATTAGTGGTTAATGATTAGTGGTTAGTGGTTAGTGAAAAACCTTGCAGTGCATTTTATTTTGGTGTTGTAAGGTTTTTAATTTTTATTTTATATGATTTTAAAGATAATTTTAATAGGTGTTGGCGGCGGAATTGGAAGTATTTTTCGATACCTCACATCTTTATTTATAACGAAACATTTTCAATCTGATTTTCCAATAGCAACGTTTGTAGTAAATTTTATCGGCTGCCTGATTATTGGATTTTTATTAGGATTTTTTGCGCAACAACAAATCGAAAATCACAATCTTAAATTCTTATTTATAACAGGTTTTTGCGGCGGCTACACTACGTTTTCGACATTTGCAGCAGAAAACATTAATTTGTTTCAATCCGAAAGTTATATAACAGCCTTTGTATATATTTTTTTAAGTGTTTTTGTTTGTATAGCCGCAGTATGGCTCGGATTTATATTATCAAATTAAGAATGAAAAACTAAAAACAATTACGAATTACAAATTACGAAACACGTAGATAAAACAGATTTACGCAGATAAAAAACAATTCCAAATTATACGCCCTGAAAGGACAACTTACTTTAATTCAAAATTGAATAACAACCAAATACAGAATACCGAACTATTAAATACGGAATTACGGAATACCAAATACCAAATACTAAATACCAAATACTAAATACCAAATACTAAATACCAGAATAAATCACTTTTCAATCCAATTTTTCACATCATCGAGGCTTGGATTTTTAAGATTGAGTTTATGTTTTTTATTCATTCCGCAAATGTCGTTAAAGAGTTTTGACGGCGACAATTTTTTAATCGACTCAACCGTAACATATCCCATTTTTTGAAGTACATCAACCCATTCGACAGGTACGCCTATTGCCGTGTATGCGTCGGGAGCATCTTTTACCGATTTTTTTTCGGGGCGCATTTGCGGAAACAGCAACACATCTTGTATTGATGCCGAATTTGTCATCAACACTGCAAGCCTGTCGATGCCAATTCCCATGCCCGATGTAGGCGGCATTCCGTATTCAAGCGCACGCACAAAATCTTGGTCGATAAACATTGCTTCGTCGTCGCCTTTTTCTGAAAGTGCAAGTTGATATTGAAAGCGTTGCAGTTGATCAATCGGGTCGTTAAGTTCGGAATATGCGTTGCACAATTCTTTTCCGTTCACCATAAGTTCAAAACGTTCGGTAAGATTTTTATTTGAGCGGTGAATTTTTGTCAGCGGC
>JAITPP010000134.1 GCA_031289385.1 Prevotellaceae bacterium
TGCGCGAAATGCTATGCGAAGGCTCACGCTTAGACGATTTGAAAAGATGGAATGACGATTGTATCCGCAAAACACCGCAAAACACAAGCATCATAACAACAGGAACAGACAGCGATAAATTAATACGGCATGCAGGACACGACAAGTTTGTATGGGCTATTCCTGCCAACGAAATCAATACAAATCCAAATTTAAAAGGACAACAAAATCCGGGTTGGGATAATTGAGGTTAGTTGTAAGTCGTAAGTTGTAAGTTGTAAGTCATAAGTCGTTAGTCATAAGTCGTTAGTATTTAGTCGTTATTTAAGAGTGAAAAATTAAGAGTGATGAGAAATATATTCAACTTTTAGTTTTTCACTCTTAATTCTTCACTCTTCATTCTTAATTTTCAATTTTCAATTCTCAATTCAATAAGTTGTTTAATTTTTGCATTAAATTCATCTTCTTTCAATAATTTTTCGATAGTAATGTGCATTCGGTATCGCCAACTGTTAGCGGGTTTCGACGGCACGTTAATACGTTCATCATCTTCGTTTTTTCTGCGTAATTTTTCATCAATTCCCAGCCAATCCTGAAATGGAAAAACTGCAAACATCGATGGCGATTTTAAATGTTTTTTTAATATTTTTTCAACAATTTCGCCTGTGCAAATCTCAGGCGCATCGCCATGTTGATGCAATATTTGATTATAATATTTTTGCGTATTTGCTGCGTTTTCTTTCCACCAACTTCGCAATGTAGATGTGTCGTGAGTTGAAGTTGTGCAGACAGAAAAATACGGATATGTTTCGGAATTTGCAAAATCGGTATTGATTTTTTTCGGCATCCGTTGAACTTCAAGACTAAGAAGTTGCAGCGCATTTATCACATCAGGTACACATTCGGGAATCATTCCAAGATCTTCACAACAGGCAAGCATATTTGTAGCGCAAATCAACGGCGGAAGTTTTTCCATTGCTTTTTTCCGCCACAATTCGTTATTTCTGCGATAATAAAATTCGTTATAAATTCTGTCGAACGCTTGTTTTTTATCGGCATCGAGTTGTTTGTAGGTTGTTGATAAGTGCGCAGCAATTCGCGGATGAAAATGATTTTTTTTAACCGCATCTTCAACAAAAAGAACATTATTTATCAACGTAAAAAGTTGTGATTTCAACAGTTGCGTTTGTTCATCGTTTTTATCTTTAAAAAAGGTATCAATCTTATGCTGCGTATCAAAATCGGAATTGAATTGCAAAATATCGCTATCAATTTCATCAAAAAAAGTTTTAATTATATAATCCGAGTTTTTTCCGAAAATTTCGTTTATAAAATTGCAGCGAATATAAGGATTCAGATAACGTTGCGCATCCATTGCCAGCCCTTGCTGCTGCAACTCGTGCAGAGAGTAAGGAAGCGCAGGATTGAAATGCCCAAGCAATCCTTGCAACGAATGAAACGGAATTTCCCAAATTCTAAAAAATCCAAGCACGTGGTCAATTCTGTACGCATCAAAATATTCAGCCATTTTTTTTAATCGGTTAGTCCACCAACTATAACCGTTTTTTTGCATCGCATCCCAATTATATGTTGGAAATTCCCAATTTTGTCCGTTTACCGAAAATGCGTCGGGCGGCGCTCCTGCTTGATTTTCGAGATTAAAATTTTGAGGCTCTGTCCATGTTTCAACGCTGTTTCGTCCAACTCCGATAGTAATATCGCCCTTTAAAATTATGCCGTTTTGGCGTGCATATTTGCTTACTTCGCTCATTTGTTTATCGGCGTGATATTGTAAAAAACAGTAGAATTGAAGCGATTTTTCATAATCTTTTTCAAACTTTTTCAAATCTGTTTTTTCAAATTTTTCGTAACTTTTCCACGAATTAAATTCGGGTGATTTAAATTTATCGCGCAAAGTACAAAACATTGCATAAGGTTTCAGCCAAAAAGAATTTTTATTGAAAAAATCCTTATATGCCGCCGATTTCAGACAATCGTTTCCACAGTAATTAAAAATTTCTTTGAAAAATTTCCATTTGGTTTTTATCACTTTTTCGTAATCTACAACTTTCGATTTGTTGAGTTGTGCGCTTATTTTTTCGTACTCGGCTTGCTTTTCGGCGGGCAATTTTCCCATCGCCTGCAAATTAATATATATTGGATGCAAGGCATACATTGAAATTGCACTGTACGGCGAGCTGTCGCGATAATCAAAAAATGCGCAACTATCGTTTATCGGCAATATTTGCAACAACGTTTGATTTGTTTTTTTCAGCCAGTCAATAAACAATTTTAAATCCGAAAAATCGCCGATTCCGCAACTGTTTTCGGTGCGCAACGCAAAAACGGGAATTGCTGTACCTGAGCCACGCCAAGCATTTCGGCTGCCTAACGATGTTTCAAATGTAAATATTTTTTGTTCGCTGTTTGAAAAAGAATTTGCGTAAAACTGTCGATTGTCGCCTTCTTCCCATTCAATAATTTCGTTGGTTTTGTTGTTGATTAATAAAAATTTAAATTCAAACGGAAGTTGCAATTTTGTTGTGTCTAAGGTAATTTTCCAAAGAGGAAATTCGTCATCGTGCATTTTCAATGGATTTTTCCAATTTCCTAAAACATCGTTATTTCCTGCAATAGCCAACGAAAATTTATTTGAAATTTGCGGCGCGTTCACTCTAAATTCTACGGCGTTTGCATATATTTTTTGATTGATTTTTTTAATGTTTCGTTTGTTTATAATGTCGGTAAATGCAGCAGAATAAAAGGGTTGCGAGTCATCCAGCCCAAACCACACATCGTAAATATCATAAATTTCGGTTGATTTATTTAATTTAATTTTATGATTTTTTCGCCATTCTGCGACAATTTCTTCGCCATCGCTGTTTTTTATCGAATAAAAATATTTTATTTCCGATTTGCCTGTTTCCGATATTTCAATAATCCACCAACCCGAATGTGCACAACGCATTGCAAATTCTTTGCCGTTGATATTTACAAACAAATTTTCGTCTGATTTTGTAATGTAATGTATGTGAAATTTGAGTTGCATTTTCAATTATTAAGTTTTCTGATAATCATCATTCCGTCGCGCAGATTAAACAAAACGTTTTCGACTCGCAAATCTGCTTGCACAAAATCGTTGAATTCAATGATACCAAGCGTTTGCTTGTCGTTTGCTTTTATCGGTTCAACAACTTTTCTGTCCCATAAAACATTGTCGGCAAAAATAAAACCACCGATATTCACCAAATCAAATACAGCCTTGTAATTATCTAAATAACAGCGTTTATCGCCATCAATAAAAACAATATCAAATTTTTTGTTAAGCGTAGGAATTATATCCTGCGCATCGCCCGAATGTAAATGAATTTTGTTTATGTACGGCGATTTTTCTATCATAATTTTTGCTGTTTCCAGAATTTCATCGTTTATGTCGATGCTGTGTAACTCGCCGCCGGCTTGCAATCCTTTTGCCAAACATATTGCAGAATATCCTGTAAAAGTTCCTATTTCAAGAATGTTTTTCGGCTTAATCATTTTACTGAAAAATTCAAGTATTTTTCCTTGTACATGCCCCGAAATCATTCGTGTTTGTATCACGCTGAGATTTGTTTTGCGATAAATTTCGTGCAATAATTCATCTTCGGCAGAAGTGTGTTGTGCAATGTATTTTTCTATTTCCTTATCTTTTTCGAGCATGTTAAATAATGGTTAATTGTTAATGATTAATGATTAATTGTTAATTATAAATTGTTAATTATAAATAACTTATAAACGATAATTTTTCTTCGTCAAAAATATCGTTGGCTATCTGATGCAAATCGGCAGATGTCAGTGCATTTATTTTTGATTTTTGCTTGTCAATAGTTTCTGTTTTTCCAAACAATAAAAGCATTTTTGCATTATCAATCATTCGTTGTTCGTAATTTTCGTTTTGCACTATCAATTGCCCGATAAATCGATGTTTTGCATAATCAAGTTGCGATTTCGCCATTTTTTTGTTGTGCAAAATTTCAAGTTCGGCAAGAGCAAGTTTTATGCTTTTTTTGAGATTTTTTTTAGCCGTTTCAAAATAAATCTGAAATACTCCCGAATTTGCAAAAGCCTCGTAACTTGCTGAAATATCGTAAACCAAGCCGTTTTGTTCGCGCAAACTGATATTAAGTTGAGATGAAAAAATAGGTCCTCCGAGAATATTTGTCAATAAACTCAAACCAACGCTGCGCTTGTCATTCACGCGGTACGCCCGATTGCTTATTGTACAAAATGCCTGTGCCGAATCAGATGAAAATTCTTTTTTGTAAGGCTTGTAATCGCTTATTTTCAAAGGCTTTGCGATAACAGATTTATTATTGTATTTTATCAAATATTTATTTGTCAACGCATTTAATTTACTTATATCAACATCTCCAACAACCGAAAGAACTATATTTTCGTTTATATAATTACGTTTTATGAACGAGCGAACAGCGTCGGCAGTAAATGATTTTACCGATTTTTTTGTTCCCAATATCGGTTTTCCCACCGCATCGCCTTTGAACATAAACAGCATCGATTTATCGTAAATAACTTCCGAAATATTACAGTTTGCCGAATCTATCTCGCTTATTATCACACCTTTTTCTTTTTCCAATTCGACTTCGGGAAAAGTGGAATTAAAAACCAAATCGCAAATCATTTCCAACGCATTTTCGAATTGAAAATTTTGTACTATCGAATAAATAATCGTGCTTTCGCGGCTTGTAAAAGCATTGAGTTCACCGCCGTCGTGTTCCAATCCGTAGCAAATATCCAGAGCCGAGCGTTTTTTAGTACCTTTAAACAAAACATGTTCGATAAAATGAGCAATTCCATGTTCATTTTCGTTTTCGTGCGCCGAGCCTGCGCCTATCATTAGCCCACAATAAATTACATTGCTTTGCGTTTGCTGCAAAACAACACGAATTCCGTTACGAAGAATTATTATTTCGGGTTTATTTTTCACGGCTGCAAAGGTAGAAAATAAATTTATTATTGACTATTTACTATTGTTGATTTGTTGATTTGACAAAGCACGCGGATTACGCAGATTAGACAGATTTACGCAGATTTTTTTTGAGTTAAATCTTTTAAATATTTATAACTTCCGACTAAATACCAACGACTAAATACTTGATACAAAATACCAACGACAAAATACCAACGACAAAATACTAACGACTAAATACCAACGACTAAATACCAACGACTAAATACTAACGACTAAATACCAACGACTAAATACTAACGACAAAATACCAACGACTAAATACCAACGACTAAATACCAACGACTAAATACCAACGACTAAATACTTGATACCAAATACAGAATACTTGATACAATCAACTAAATTATCTGCCGAAAATATCGTTTAATTTTTTCCCAGCTTACTTTGCGTTTTGGATAATTATGGTTGATGATTAATTTTCCATCGTCGGTAAATTTCAGCAAATGTGTAAATACGGCATTTTCCAAATCGGCTGTTCCGTCAAAATCGAAACTTGCAAAACGCAAATCGGAAAAAATAATTTCGTTGTCGGCTTTTTTTGTTAAGCAGTAATACCCTCTCGAAAAGCGCACGAGCCGCATAAATTCAGGGTTTTCAGCAAATTTTTTGGCTAAATAATAATTTTTTGGAAAATATTTTTTGAAATCAATTTGTTTGCTTTTTAAACTGTAATTTGCCGAAAAAAATCCATCTTCATTTTCTACAATTACAAGCCACGCAAAGTTTGTAAGCGGCAATGGCGATGTAAGTATTCTGTCGTAATTTATATTATATTCGTATAAATATCTATCAACTTTTTGTTCGAGCGATATTTTGTTGAAAACCGTAAAACCAAGATACAGTATTGAAATCAGCATTGCCGACGATGCTATAATTTTTCGCGTTTGCGTTTTTCGATTTATAAAAATGAAACAAACAAGAGCGATTATCAGAGGAAAAATCATAAATATATCTACAATTCCAACACAGTCGAAAGCCACGCGCAGATTGCTGAACGGATAAAAAATTGCCGTTCCGTACGAATTAAAACAGTCGATAAAAATATGCGAAAACAAGCACCACGAAGAAAGTTTTATCCAGTCGTTAAAATTATTTTTTGTATTTTTATGAATAATTGTCATTAGTTTTGACACCAAAAATACAAGTAAGGCGCAAAACAGAATTGAATGTGTTGGTCCTCTGTGAAAAAGCAATGATTTTGCCGCCGAAAGAAAAGGTTGAGCAATAACATCCAAATCGGGTAAATTTGCAATTAAACCTCCCCACAACACCGCTTTTTTTCCTAATTTATTGCCCGCAACTATTTCGCCTACAACTGCGCCAATAACAAAATGTGAAATATTATCCATATAATTTTAGTGATTAATAATTAACCATTAATCACTAACCATTAACAATTAACCATTATTTTTTTTATCTTTGCACAAAAGTACAATAAAATGAGCAAAAAAAAGCAAAATATTATCTTAAATAATGTTGAGATTGTCGATATCGCCGCCGAAGGTAAGGCTATTGCTAAGATTGATGGAAAAATTATTTTTGTGCCTTATGCAATTCCCGGCAGCATTGTTGATGTGCAAATAGTGCGCAAACAACGTAATTTTGTGGAAGGAAAAATAATAAATATTGTTAAACAATCCGATAAATTTGTTGATGCTTTTTGCGAACATTTTGGCGTTTGCGGCGGTTGCAAATGGCAAAATTTACCGTATAGCG
>JAITPP010000170.1 GCA_031289385.1 Prevotellaceae bacterium
TTCTTTACCTGTTTTATCTACAAATCCGTATTTATCGTTCAATACTACAAGCGCAAACCCTTCGTTAAAATTTTCTGCCAAATCATATTTTAAAGGGCTAATTTCTTTACCTGTTTTATCTACAAATCCGTATTTATCGTTCAATTCTACAAGCGCAAACCCTTCCTTAAAATCTTCTGCGTCATCATATTTTAAAGGGCTAATTTCTTTACCTGTTTTATCTACAAATCCGTATTTATCGTTCAATACTACAAGCGCAAACCCTTCGTTAAAATCTTCTACCCAATCATATTTCAAAGGAATAATTTCTTTACCTGTTTTATCTATAAATCCGTATTTATCATTTAGTTCGACACGTACGTATCCTTCGTAAAAACCACCTACCCAATCATATTTCAAAGGAATAATTTTTTTTCCTGTTGTGTCTATAAATCCGTATTTATCATTCAGCTTGACACACGCAATATTTTCTTCAAAATTATCTACATAATCATATATGACTGGGATAATTTCTTTTCCTGTTGTGTCTATAAATCCGTATTTATCATTCAGCTTGACACACGCAATATTTTCTTCAAAATTATCTACATAATCATATATGAATGGGATAATTTCTTTTCCTGTTGTGTCTATAAATCCGTATTTACCATTTAGTTTGACACTTACGTATCCTTCGTAAAAATGCTCTTGCTCTGCTTTATCATATTTCAAAGGAGTAATTTCTTTACCTGTTTTATCTATATATCCATATTTGCCGTTTAAATTTACACAGGCAAATCCTTCGTAAAAATGCTCTGCTTTATCATATTTCAAAGGAGTAATTTCTTTTCCTGTTGTGTCTATAAATCCGTATTTATCATTTAGTTTGACACTTACGTATCCTTCGTAAAAATCTCCGACATAATCATATTTTAGAGGAATAACTTCTTTACCTGTTTTATCTATAAATCCCCATTTGTCGTTTAACATTACAGCCGCAAACCTTTTCGAGTATTTTTCGGCATCGTTGTTGTCCGTATCAATGTCTTGGGCAAACGATAAACTCGCCCCAAAAATCATTATTATAAAAAATATTGTTTTCATATTGTTTAATTATTTTATATTTTTCCTTTAATCTGCGTAAATCCGTAGCATCTGCATAATCTGCGTGCTTTCACAAATAATTTTCAATTTTCAATTCTCTTCGTCCCAATCTTCTTTAACTCTTATTGCTTTCAGAGCCATGTATCCTGCGCCGATAAGCACGGCTTCGTTGTTAAGTTTTGAGGCTTCTATTTTTACTTTTTTTATTGATATTGGTTGTGCGTGTTTTTTGGCTTCTTCGTAAATGTCGTCAATAAATTGCACTGCGGGACCAAATACTCCGCCGCCAAAAATTATTTTTTCAGGATCGAAAATGCTTACAAGATTTGCAACTGCCATTCCCCAAAACATAATAGCGGTGCGCATTGTACGCTTTGCAACGTCATCGCCATCGTTGTATGCCGAAAATACGTCGTGAGATGTAATTTCATTCGGTTTTTTCTTGCTCAAAATGCCTTTATATGTTTTGTCGTCGGCAATAATTTCGCGGGCAACTTTTGCAATTCCTTCGCCCGATGCGTGATATTCGAAACATCCGCAGGGCGCAAATTTATCGTGGTAAGGCGTGTCTAATGCCCACCAGCCAATTGCTCCTGCAATATCGTGCGCACCGCGTACAAGTTGATTGTTCACTATTATTCCTGCGCCTATTCCTGTTCCTACGGCAAGAAAAATTACATTTGCGCAACCTTTCGCCGCGCCAAGCCAACTCTCGCCAAATATAGCACACGCGCGATCGCTGTCCACAATAACTTTTACATCTTTGTTTACAACTTCGCTGATTTTTTGGCGTACAGGATAATTTTCCCAGCCTTCGATATTCGGCGCCCACACGCAACCTGTGTCGTGATAACTTATGCCCGGAATACAAATTCCGATAGCATACACCGTTATTTTCAAATTATTTGCTTCGGCGATTAAATGTTTTACAAACTCCTGAATAAGTATGCCAACATCTTCGCCTGTTCGTTTTTCGAGTTTACGTGAATCCGTAAAAAGAAGTTCTCCGTTTTCGGAAAACAATCCGCCCGAAAGTTTTGTTCCACCAAGGTCTAAACCAATTACTGCCATTTTTTTATTATTTTAAAATTATACATAATTATTAACCATTAATCATTAACCATTAACCACTAACCTCTAATCACTAACCATTTTCGTCAACGCTTTTATAGTTTCTTCGGGCTGTTCGATAAATCCGTTATGTCCCGAATTGTTGAGAATAGCAAATGTTGCCTGCGGATATTTTTGCATTATATTTTCGGCAATATCAAATGTTATATAATTATCGAGTTTTCCAAAAATAAAAAGCGTTTTTTGCTGAATTGTTTTGACAAAATCATTCATATCTTCGCGCGTTTTCATTGCTTGCAGACAGGCTATAATTCCGTTTGTGTCGGCAACTGTTGCGGTATCTTCGATTGCAAAAATTTCTTCGTCGAATTTTTTCACATTTATATCTGCAAACCCGCGTGAAATATTGGTTTTAAGAATAAGTTCCAATTTTCCTGCGCGTATCATTTCTATTTCTCTGTTGCGATCGTTCTTTTTTTGTTCGGTGTCGGCGTTAGGCGTAGAACTCAGCAGGCATAAGGCTTTTGCGGTTTCCGAATATTTTTTTGCAAATGCCAGCGCAACGTATCCGCCCATAGAATGTCCGACAATAAAACATTCGGAAATTTGTTGTTTATCTAAAATTGATTTTATGCAGTCAGCCATAAAATCCATTGTTGTTGCGCCTTCTATGAAGCCCGACAAGCCGTGTCCGGGTAAATCGACGGCTATTATTCTGAAATTTTTTGATAATTCGGCTATTGTATTTTCCCAAACATCCATTGTTTCCAAATATCCGTGCAGTAAAACTATTGTTTTTCCTTTTCCCGTATCGCTTACACGCATTGCAATACCGTTTGTTGTTGTAAAAAAATCCATAAATTTATTTTTAAATTATTAATCGTTGCGTTCAAATGTTATTATCCCTTCAACAAGCGTCCATTTTCCGTTTTTAAATATCAATCCATCATACGAAATATCAGGCACATAAAAACGATAATCTCCTTCAAAATTAGGATTTACAGGAACAAGAAAATTATAAATTATCATTTTCTTTTCGATATTATATTGCATATACATTGTAGAGCGGGCGTTGTATTCAAATATTAAACGCAAATTGTCGCTTTTTCCGAAAATCGGAGCGCCGAAAACAGGTTTT
>JAITPP010000210.1 GCA_031289385.1 Prevotellaceae bacterium
TTGCTTACGCACATGCACGGCGACCATCTCGGCGGACTGCTGATTAACGAAAAAGTTGCATTTCCCAACGCCAAACTTTACATCGCACAACTCGAATACGATTATTGGATGAACACCGATTCGCGCGGCGGCGAACAAGCCCGCAAAGTAATAGCAGCCTACAAAAGCAAATTGCAACTGTTTACGCCAACCGATTTTGAAGATGCCGACAACGACTTACTCAGCGGAATACAAGCCATTGCCGCCTACGGACATACGCCCGGACACACCGCCTTTTTATTGAAATCCACCGATGCGCGTTTCCTGATTTGGGGCGACTTAACACACGCTATGGCAATACAAATGCCGCATCCCGAAATTGCAGTTACCTACGATGTAAATCCCAAAGAGGCTATTGTAGCACGTAAAAAAATACTTGAATACGTTGCCAAAAACAAAATACCCATAGCCGGCATGCACATAGCATTTCCTGCAATGGGATATATAGCGGCGAATGCCACCGACGGATATGAATTTAAAGCGTTAGAAAGATAGTCGAAAGTAATAAGTCATAAGTCGTAAGTCGGAGTTAAGAAGTTAAAAAAGTTAAGGGCGATAAAAAATATCGTCCTTATTTTTTGCAGCATAAGCCAAATCAACAACTAAATACAGACTACGGAATACTAACTATTACAAAATACCAACGACTAAATACCAAATACCAACGACTTAAAAAAAATCCCCATTCAGCGTAGCGTCCACGCTACGTTGAAATAAAGGACGAAAAAGAAACATTTATAAAAGATGGCAAAAAAAATTCCGTATAGACGGATAATTATCCGTCTCTGCAAAACGGCAAATGCGTTTCATTTTTCTACCGAGCGATAATCTTAGTCATAAGTCGTAAGTCGGCTTTTTCAATTACAAATTACGGAATACTGAATACAGAATACAGAATTACAAAATACTAACGACTAAATACCAAATACCAACGACTAAAAAAAATTTTTTTGCAAAAAAAATTTTTTTTCCTATCTTTGCAAAGTTTTAAAATGCAATTACATGAATGTCGAACAATATAATCACTCGAACTTAAATAGTTAAACGGCACAAACGTTTGTTTGTGCCGTTTTTTTATGGTTGCAAAATATATGAAAAAATATGAAGGCAAAATTAATTCTTGAAACAGGCGAACAATTCGGCGGACAGTCGTTTGGTTACGAGCATCCAACCTCAGGCGAAGTAGTTTTTAATACCGCAATGTGCGGCTATCCCGAAAGCCTTACCGACCCGTCGTATATCGGCGAAATGTTGGTACTCACATATCCGCTCATTGGCAACTACGGCGTGCCTGTCGGCGAATTTGACAAATACGGATTATCGCGATATTTCGAGTCCGAAAAAATTCATGTACGCGCATTTATCGTATCCGATTATTCCGAAAATTATTGCCATTGGAACGCACACCAAAGCCTTAGCGCGTGGCTGAAACAACAGCAAATTCCCGCAATATCAGGTATCGACACACGTTTGCTCACAAAATTACTTCGCGAAAAAGGCAGCATGCTGGGGCAAATTGTTTTTGAAAACGAAAATGCCATTGCCGAAATTAGCAATCCTGCTGCCGACAATTTAGTTGCGCAAGCCTCGTGCCGCGAAATTATAAGGTATAACGAAGGCGGCGAATATAAAATTGTGCTTGTCGATTGCGGCGTAAAACATAATATTATAAGATGTTTGTTGAAACGAAATGTAGAAGTAATACGTGTTCCGTGGGATTACGATTTTACAAATATCGCTTATGATGGATTGTTTATCTCAAACGGACCCGGCGATCCTGCCCACTGCACCAAAACGGTTGAAAACATTCGCAAAACTCTCGATGGCGATACTCCAATTTTTGGAATTTGTATGGGAAATCAACTGTTATCGCTGGCAAGCGGGGCAAAAACCTATAAACTGAAATACGGACATCGCAGCCACAATCAGCCTGTGCAAATGCTTACCAACAAACGCTGTTTTGTAACATCGCAAAATCATGGTTATGCTGTTGATAATGCAACATTGGGCAGCGATTGGCAACAACTTTTTGTAAATCTAAACGACGGCACAAACGAAGGAATTTATCATAAACACAAACCGTTTTTTTCGGCACAATTTCATCCCGAAGCCGCAAGCGGACCTGTTGATACCGAATTTCTTTTTGATGAATTTTTAAAAAAAATAAAAAATAATTAATGATTAATGGTTAATGATTAATGATTAATGTGAGAATGTGATTAATGTGAAAATGTGATAATAATAGTTAATGATTAATACGGAATACAGAATACGGAATTACTAAATACAGAATACGGAATACAGAATACAGAATTACTAAATACAGAATACGGAATACAGAATACAGAATTACTAAATACGGAATACAGAATACAGAATTACTCAATACTAAATTAATAATGGAAAAACACAACATAAAAAAAGTATTATTGATAGGCTCGGGCGCACTGAAAATTGGCGAAGCGGGAGAATTTGATTATTCAGGCTCGCAGGCGTTGAAGGCGATGAAAGAGGAAGGAATAGAAACCGTGCTTATCAATCCCAATATTGCAACGGTGCAAACGTCTGACGGTGTCGCCGACAAAGTTTATTTTTTGCCGATAACTCCTTTTTTTGTCGAAAAAGTTATTGCAAAAGAAAAACCCGAAGGCATTATGCTTGCCTACGGCGGACAAACTGCGTTGAACTGCGGCGTTGAACTGTACAAACAAGGTATTTTGGAAAAATACAATTTGCAAGTTTTGGGAACTCCCGTTCAGGCAATTATTGATACCGAAGATCGCGAAAAATTTAATCAGAAATTATCGGAAATAAATGTAAAATATATACAAAGCGAGGCAGTTACAAACGTTGCCGATGCTTGTCGTGCGGCAGAAACGCTCGGCTATCCCGTAATCGTTCGTGCGGCTTACGCTCTGGGCGGCTTGGGCAGCGGTTTTTGCGACAATGTTGATGAATTAAACGTTTTGGTTGAACGCGCTTTTACACATTCGCCGCAGGTGCTTATTGAGAAATCGCTTAAAGGCTGGAAAGAAATTGAATACGAAGTTGTGCGCGATGTTTACGATAATTGCATAACCGTGTGCAACATGGAAAATCTCGACCCGCTGGGAATACACACAGGCGAGAGCATTGTTGTTGCGCCTTCGCAAACGCTTACCAACAGCGAATATCATAAATTGCGCGAAATTGCAATTCGCATAATTCGTCATATTGGAGTTGTGGGCGAGTGTAATGTTCAGTACGCTCTCGACCCAAATTCCGAAGATTATCGCGTTATCGAAGTTAATGCGCGGCTTTCGCGCTCGTCGGCTCTGGCATCAAAAGCAACAGGTTATCCGCTTGCGTTCATTGCTGCAAAACTCGGGCTTGGCTACGGGCTTTACGAATTGCGAAATGCCGTAACACGCGATACATCCGCTTTTTTTGAGCCTGCGCTCGATTATGTTGTTTGTAAAATTCCGCGTTGGGATTTGGGAAAATTTCACGGAGTAAGCAAAAAATTAGGCAGCAGCATGAAAAGTGTCGGCGAAGTTATGGCAATAGGCAGAACGTTTGAAGAGGCTATACAAAAAGGCTTGCGAATGATTGGGCAAGGAATGCACGGCTTTGTTGCAAATAAAGAATTAAGCGTTGCCAATATCGAAAAATCGCTTTCAGAGCCTACCGA
Source organism: Prevotellaceae bacterium (assembly GCA_031289385.1). Lineage (GTDB taxonomy): Bacteria > Bacteroidota > Bacteroidia > Bacteroidales > UBA932 > JAIRKV01. Next base: position 3,710 of record JAITPP010000210.1, read on the forward strand.
TATGCGAATTTTTGTTATTGCACAAGCGTTGGAAAAAGGCTACAACATTGATAAAATTCACGACCTTACAAAAATTGATAAATGGTTTTTGTATAAACTGAAAAATATCAACGACATATCTCATCAATTACAAAAATGTAAAAGTATAAATGACATTAATGATGATTTGCTAAAAACGGCAAAACAATTAGGATTTTCCGATTTTCAGATAGGACGCTTGGCAGATAAATCGCAAATGAAACCCGATGATGCTTTGCTTGTCGTGCGCAATATGCGAAAACAACGTAATATCTTACCTGTTGTAAAACAAATAGATACGCTTGCCGCCGAATATCCTGCACGCACAAATTATCTTTATGTTACTTACAACGGCGATAAGCACGATATTGATTTTGCCGAAAACAAACCGGTAATTGTTCTCGGCTCGGGAGCATACAGAATAGGCAGTTCGGTTGAGTTCGACTGGTGTTCGGTGAATGCAGTAAAAACAGCGCGAAATTTAGGATATAATTCTATTATGATAAATTACAATCCCGAAACAGTATCAACCGATTACGACGAGTGCGACCGTCTGTATTTCGACGAACTTTCGTTTGAGCGAGTAATGGATATTATTGATTTGGAAAACCCCGAAGGCGTAATTGTTGCCGTAGGCGGACAAATTCCAAATAATCTGGCAATGCGCCTGCACAATCAAAACGTGCCAATACTCGGAACGTCGCCCGTAAGTATCGACAGAGCCGAAAATCGACATAAATTTTCGAGTATGCTCGATACGCTCAAAATAGACCAGCCGCGCTGGAAAGAGTTGAACAATATGAAAGATATTTACAATTTTGTAGATACTGTCGGATTTCCTGTTATCATACGTCCATCTTATGTTTTGTCGGGAGCGGCAATGAACGTTTGCTCGAACAAAGAAGAAATGGAATATTTTTTGAAACTTGCGGCAAACGTATCAAAAGAATTTCCTGTGGTAGTGTCCGAATTTGTGCAAAGTGCCAAAGAAATAGAGTTTGACGGCGTAGCAAAAAACGGCGAAATTATGATTTATGCAATATCCGAACATGTTGAGTTTGCAGGCGTTCACTCGGGCGATGCAACTTTGGTTTTTCCCGCGCAAAAAATATATTTTGAAACAATACGGCGATTGAAAAAAATAAGCCGCCAAATCGCCAAAGAATTACAGATTACAGGACCTTTTAATATTCAATATCTTGCAAAAAATAATGATATAAAAGTTATAGAATGTAATCTTCGTGCATCGCGCACATTTCCGTTTATATCAAAAATTCTTAAAACCAATTTTATTGATATTTCAACACGGTTGATGCTTGATAAACCATTCGTAAAACCCGAAAAAACAGAATTTGATATTGATTATGTAGGCGTAAAAGCATCGCAATTTTCGTTTACCCGACTGCAAAAAGCCGATCCTGTTTTGGGCGTTGATATGGCATCAACAGGCGAAGTGGGCTGTATAGGAAACGATGTAAACGAGGCTCTGCTGCTTGCAATGCTGTCGGTAGGATACAAAATTCCGCAACGTGGAATTATGATTTCGTCGGGCGAAGCAAAATCGAAACTGACACTGCTCGAAGCCTGCCGAATGGCTCAGGAAAAAGGTTTGAAAATTTATGCCACACACGGCACAAAAGCGTTTTTGCAGGAGCATGGAATAAATGCAATTTCAGTAGGCTGGCCCGACGAAAAAGGCGAAAACAATATCATAGAACTTATAGCCGACAAAGTTTTTGATTTGGTAATTAATATTCCCAAAAATCTGACAAAAGACGAACTTCACAACGATTACGAAATACGCCGCAGTGCAATAGATCACAACATTCCGTTGCTAACCAACGCACGCCTTGCATCAGCATTTATAACCGCTGCATGCAGTTTAGATGTCAACGACTTGGAAATACGCAGCTGGAAAGAGATTAAATGAAAAAGTCGTAAGTCATAAGTCGTAAGTCGTAAGTCATAAGTCATAAGTTGTAAGTCGGTTTTTCAATTACTAATTACGATAAGCAAATAGAACATCATTGCAAAAAGAATTGAGTAATTCACTCTGGATTACTTCGTCCCGCTCGCAATGCCGCCTGCGCCCTGAAAGGTACTGTGCTACTGCCTTTCAATGCACGTAATTCGTAATTGTTTTTCATTCCTACATTTCTACATTTCTTAATTCCTACATTTCTTAATTCCTACATTTCTTAATTTCTACATTTCTTAATTTCTACATTCTCACATTAATCATATTTCCACATTAATAACTAATCATTAACCATTAATCACTAAGTATTTATCATTATTTTTTAAAAAATTATGCACTTATTTTGTAGTTATTAGGTTTTTTTATGTAAATTTGCACCTTAATTACTTTTTCGTGAAAAATAAATATTTTATATGGCTTGGCTTTACTGTTTTTATTTGTGCAGTATTGTTGCAATGTAGTGATTATCGTGAAGATAAAATCACAACATCTGTATCATTACCCAATGATAGCCTGAAAACATTAATATACGCTTGGGAACAACAAACATCAGAACTGCCCGAAAATGCTATTGAGCATATCGAAACTTTCAAACAAATTTCTGAAAAAAAAGAAAATTATAAAGATCTTTGCACGGCTCTAAAATCGCGATATAATTATTTCAACAGTCGCAATAATTTAGCCGAAACCTACCAAAGCGCACTGGAACGTGTAGCGGCAGCAAAAAAATCAAACGACAGTTTATTAATATACGATGCTTTGTTTACAGCAGGCAAAGTGTTGTTTACAAAAGGCAATCACCGTGAGGGATTGGATTATTTTTTGCAATTAACCGATATAAATACAATTTCGGCAAACCAGCGTGCAGCATTGTTTTACGAATTGGCTCTGTTTTACGCTAAATCGAACACAGGCGACAATCGCAATAACGCCACAAAATACTATGCTTTGGCAGATGCAGAAACACAAAAAAAGGATTTTACCAACACATCGCTCAAAGGAATGATACTGTCGGGAAAAGGAAGTATGTATATTCCATTTTCAGAACAGCATTTGTTTGATTTTTACAATCCCGTACAATCGCGCATCGACTCGTTTGCCAACGGCATAAGACTTTTGGAAGAATCAACAAAATATATTGAAAACCACGTAGATTACGGCGTTATAGCCTTAGCTTACGCTCTGCTTGGAAAATATGAACAGGTGAAAATTTACGAACAAAAAGCCGCCGAACTCGCCTCTGCTGCCAAAGAACAAAACAGCGATGACGCATCGTATATCGCAGCACTTATTCGATACCGCCAAAGACGATTTTACGAAGTTCTGATTTTGGCTAACGAAAGCCTTGAAACCGCGTTGGCAAACAAAAATTACGCCGCTGCCGCGAAAAATGCAAACATTTTATATCATACAAATTTCAACATAGGAAATTACAGAAAAGCCATTGAATACTTGGAAAATAAAACAACATTCAACGACTCAATAGTTGCAAAAGAACGGTATGAACACGCCCTAATGAGTAAAGTAAAATATGATACTCAACACAAGGCAGAACAATTACAGCACCAAAAACACAATCAACGCCAATATAATATCAAAATAAAAATTATCACAATAATTTCGTTAATAATTATTGCCTTGCTGGGAATACTTTTTGTATTTCGCAAACAAAAACAAACGGCGTACAACAAATTAGTAATGAAAAACAAACGCTGGGCAGGCGTAAAATTAACCGAAGAAGAAAAAATAAACGAAACCGACACCGAAGCCCACGAACAAATTGACACCTCAATCCCACACTCAATGGACAGAATTGTAATGAACGAAATTCTGAAACTTATTGAAGACGGAATACATAAAGAATCAAATCTTACTCCCGAAACGATTGCCGATAAATTGCATATAAGCGAAACATACGTTGAAAGCGCAATTCATCGCTGCTTGGAAAAAAACTTTAATACATTCATCAACGAGCATAGAATAAAAGATGCAATACTTACTTTGACTGATATTGATTCTGAAAATCTAACTCACGAAAAACTTGCATCTAATTTGGGTTTCGACGATCGCAAAACATTCTATCAAACATTTAAAAAATATACAGGATTACTGCCTTCCGATTTCAGAAAAAAATATTAGTTTTAATGAGAATAATATGATAATGTGATTAATGTTATTAATATGATAATGTTAGAATGTGATTAATGTGAAAATATGAGAATGTTATTAATATGATAATGTTAGAATGTGATTAATGTGAGAATGTGATAATTTAATGGGATACAATTTAATAAAAATAAATAAAGTTATGACAACAAAAAAACAAGGATTTATCCTGCAAGAATTTGAAGCCCGCAAAGCGGCATTATGGAACGTTGTAGAATCATACAACGACCTTCCCTTGAAACCCGAAGAAGTTAAATCGGCTATCGAAGAACTTGACGACGACGCTATTGTCGCCGCATTTAAAGAAAGCATAGAACTTCCTTACGACGATTTTCAAGGTTTGTATTACGAATGGTACTATGACGGCAGCCCCGATGTGGACGTGGCTTACGGATACGCGAGCGCCGAATGTTCAATAACTGAATTTTCGAAAACTGATTTTATAGATTCTATCAGGAAAACCGACGGACCATGGCTCGAACGTGAAACCCCCGACGGTTTCGACGAATTTATTGAAGATGAATTGGGTTATATCGAAGTAAATCAAGTGATGGAACGGTACTATGGCGAATTTGGGCTTGATGACGAATATGATTTGGATTCGGATGTTGACGACGCTTACAACGAACTGTTTCGCATTAAACTGTACGAACTTGTGTACCGCACTTTTTCGGAACTTTGGCGGCGCAGGTATCGCACCCGCCC